>JBGSOJ010000116.1:0-2046 GCA_041739175.1 Sphingomonadaceae bacterium | reverse complement strand
TCCACCACCGCCGCCGCCACCACCGCCGCCCGTTGCAGACCCCGTGCCGGATACACAGAATGGCGGGCAAAATGGCGGCCAAAATGGGGGCGGCAAGACCGGCATGATTATCGCCTTGATCGTTGCCGCCGTGGTGATCCTTTTCCTGCTCTATAAAGTCATGACGGGTGGTTCGGATGAGGCCTTCGTGCCGGAGGAGGTTGGCGAAGGAACAGCGATGACCACCAGCGAAGCCGAAAAGGCAACGGACCTCGACGAGCGCGCGGAGACGTTCTACACCGCCATCGGGTCGTCGATCCGCGCTGCGCCCAACAAAGACGGCAAATTCATCGAAACGATGCCGCGCGGGGCACAGGTTACCGGCGTGCGGGTGCAATCGACGTCGGACGCCAATTACCAATGGCTGCGGCTGACCTCGGGCCCGTTTGAGGGCCGGTATGTGTCGATGATCAACCTCATTGGCAATCAACCGCCCCCGATTGATGAAAGCAGTGCGGGCGAATATCGTCTGGTCTCGCCTGCGACCTTATATGCCGGGCCCAACACCGCGTCGGGCATTGTGCAAAAATCGCCCTCGCAATTGTCCGCCGGGGCCAAGGTCACCGTTATTGGCGACGTTGCGGGCATGGCCGAAATTAAGCACGACGACGGCGGGGTCGCCTATATCGAATGGTCAACGATCAACGGCGACGGCGGCTACGGCAGCTATGGTGAGGATTCCGCTGCTGACCTCGCCGCCGCCGCCGCCGCCCCGGCGGCAGGTGAAGCGGCAGCCGAAGCCGCAGAAGCCACAGCATCAGCGGCCGAGGAGGCGGCACGGCAAGTGCCCCAAATGGGCAGCTCGGGGACCCGCAATCTGGTGGTGAACAACCGGTGCAACCGCGAGATTTATCTTCTGCTCACCTACCGCGTGAATGGCCAGTGGATGACCAACAGCGATCAGGTGTGGACCTTGCCTGCGCGCAGCAACCGGTATCTGGAATATCGCAGCAATGGCCGCCTGCGCATCAGCAGCCCGGAGATTTATTATCAGGAATTGAAAGGCCCGCTCAACGCGGCGAAATACAATGACCTGTATTTCCCCAGTTACAACAGCGTCTATTATGACGGTGGCACGCGCAAGATGTTGCCCGTTGTCCCCGACCAAGTCACCGGCGACCGCTTCACGCTGTCTTTCTGTTAACCGCCGACCGCCGCCGCGCGGGCGGCGGCGCGCGAATTAACAATTGCGTTTGGCGCTAACTGAATTACATTTGCGCAAGGGATATACCTCCCGGTTCAAGGTTGAGGATTGCGCATATGAAAATCAAGGATCGCCCCGAATTTAACAGCAAATCCCCCGTGATGACCTTTCCGCCCGAGGAAATGGTGATCAACGCCGTCGCCGCGATGAGTGAGAAAAACTACGGCGCCGCCGTTGTCGTCAGCCCGGACAACAAACCCGTCGGCATTGTGTCGGAGCGTGACTTTATGCGCCGCCTCCTCAACAAGGGCCTTGACCCCGTGACCACGCCCTTGAGCGCGATTATGACCACCGATTTGAAGCTCGCGCGCGGCGATGATGACCTGATCAACTGGTTGCAGCAGATGTCGAACGAACGCTTCCGCCACTTGCCCGTGGTGGACGACAATGGCGCATTGATCGGCATTATGAGCCAGGGCGATTTTGTCGCCTATACCTGGCCCGATTTGCTGCACCGCGTGCGCGAGCAAGCGGTGGCATCGTTCAGCGTGAACCCGTCGATTTACACCGCGCTTGGTGTAGGCATATTCCTGGTGCTGGTGGTGATCGCCGCCATTTTGCTGAACGCGTGAGGGGGCGGTAGATGATCCTCTACGGCAGCCCATTGTCGCCGTTTGTCCGCAAAGTCATGTTGTTCTGCGCGGCGGGCGGGATTGATTATACCCTGAAATCCGTGGGTTTGGGTAGCGCGGATGCGGGGTTCCTTGCCGCCTCCCCGCTTCGCAAAATGCCCGCGATTGAGGACGATGGGTTCACCTTGGCGGACAGCAGTGCGATTTGCCATTACCTTGAGGCGAAGCACA
>JBGSOJ010000011.1:0-2892 GCA_041739175.1 Sphingomonadaceae bacterium | reverse complement strand
AGCGCCACAAACCGCCGCCGCTGCTCCCGCCGATCCGCCGAAGCAAACCACATCTCCACCCCTGCGAACCAGATCATGCCGCCCGCAAGCGGCCGCGCCATCCGCACAGCCGTCTGCGGCGCGTCAATGAAATCAACGGGGCGGAGGTAAATTTGGGTGTCGGAGAGGTTCATCGCGCCTGCTTATTGCACCACATCAACTTGCAGGCTCAAGGCCATATCAGCGGTCCCCGATGCGTCTTTGTCAAATTGCAAAAGGACGCGGCTGCCATATTCCACTTCAACCGAGGACTCCACCGCGCGCGAAGTCGGCGCATCAGCGGCGGCGTGGTCCGCGATGGTGTAGCGGAACGCGACCGTCGCTTTGCCCTTTTGCGTAGGGGTGACGGTCCCAACGAAATGATAGGTTTTCGCGCGTTCGTCGCCAACTTCGACGGTTGCGGTGGCTCCGCCCAAGACTTCCAGTCGCGGGTTGACGATGGCGTCGCCGTCATCCTCCAACCCGATGGTCAGCGCATAACGCGCCGGTTCCTCGGCATGAGTGGTTGCGGGCAGAATCGCCGCCGCCAGAATTGCAGGATAGAAAACAGCTTTGAATTTCGTCATCTCATATCTCCTCTTGCGCGTGCGAGATTACGGCTCATTCGCCAAAATATACGTCTGCCGCAACGCATCAATCGGTTTCATGCCGCCATCGGCGTCCTCATAGTGCCAAAAGGTCCAACCGTTGCAGCTGGGCGCATCCTGCAATGACTTGCCGACTTGGTGGATAGAGCCGGTCAGGTCACCCGACGCCAATGAACCATCGGCGCGCACGGTGGCGGAAAACTTGCGTTTCTTATCCCACAGCATCTGCCCGGGTTTAAGGTATCCGACCTCGACAATCTGCCCGAAGGCGACTTTCAATTGCTCGCGCGGGCTTTGCATTGTCTTGATCGCGCTTTCGTCCAATGGCAGCGCGCTGTCGATCCGTTCCTGCGCAACCTCAACATAGGCGGTTTCGCGCTCGCACCCGATCCAATCCCGGCCCAGCCTTTTTGCCACTGCGCCCGTTGTCCCCGTGCCGAAAAACGGGTCGAGCACAACGTCGCCCTTGTTCGTCGTCGCCAGCAATATGCGATACAACAATGCCTCCGGCTTTTGCGTCGGGTGCGCCTTATGCCCGTCGCGTTTCAGGCGTTCGTTGCCGTTGCAAATCGGGATGTACCAATCGGACCGCATTTGCAGTTCGTCGTTCAACGTCTTCATCGCGCGATAGTTGAAGGTGTATTTCGCCTTCTCCCCCTTGCTCGCCCAGATCAGGGTTTCGTGCGCATTGGTGAAGCGCGTGCCACGGAAATTGGGCATCGGGTTTGCCTTGCGCCACACGACGTCGTTGAGAATCCAGAAGCCTTCGTCTTGAAGCGCCGCACCGACGCGGAAGATATTGTGATAACTGCCAATGACCCAAAGCGAGCCATTGGGCTTCAAAATCCGGTATGCTTCGGCCAGCCAAAGCCGCGTGAAGGCGTCATAGGATGCGAACGTGTCGAACTTGTCCCAATCCTGAGTCACCGCGTCCACGTGGCTGCCATCGGGACGGTGGAGGTCGCCGCCGAGTTGCAGATTATAGGGTGGGTCAGCAAAAATCATGTCGATCGACGCGGATGGCAGGCCGCGCATTACCTCGATACAATCCATTTGCAGGATCTGATTCAGCGGCAGCGGCGCAGCGTTGACGGGCGCTTTCACGCGCGCGATGCGGCGATCCGCAACCTGAATTTTCTCTAAAACCGTCATACTTGCCCCCGGACACCCTGTGGATAAGTTTCCAAATGGTAGAGAACTATAGTTAACGTCAAGCGCGTTAACCTTTGGTAAACGGCGGAATTTCGCGAGTCGCGGCGGTTAACGGTGCGGAACGTAATGAGTCCAAATCAACATATGGGGGGCCGCTGAGTCAGGCGGACTCAAGGGCTAGCGGTGTGACAAAAAGGACTCACCGGGCTTTTGGAACAATAAAATATTTATCGCCGTCGCGCGTCGAATCCTTCCCCGCGCCAATTGCCGGGAGGGGTGTATCGGCAGACGAAATAATCGGCGCTCGCGCTGCTCGCCTTCGCGCAGCCGACGCGCGTGGTGGAGGGCCAGAGAATTTGCGTTGCATGGCCAACATCGGCCCAATTGCCCGTGGTGCTAACATCCGGGAAAGTGCCGGATTTCAGATACGCCTCCTCCTCCACCCATGATCCGACCATTGATGCGGGCAGATAGGCCCCACGCGTGCCCATCCACAGATTTTCACCTTGGCCATTGCGCTCCTTGGAATGCTCAAATGTGCCTGTCTGTGCCAAATGTTGCGCCCAAATTCGCGCGTCGCGTTCCAATGTGTCGTCCCATTGCAAAGCGACGCGGCCATAACGCGTGCGGGCGGCATTATGAGTGGCAAGCCAAATCTGCTCCTCGGCAGTCAAGCTCGGCGTAGCAGGTGCCGTGGTTGCTGATGTGGGTACCGTCGTGCCAGTTGCGGTCGTGCGCGTTGCGGTGTTCGCCGTGTCATCCGCAACCGGCGCGCCGCATGATGCCAACACCAAAGCCCACAATCCCAATCGCACCATAATGCCTCTCCGAATCCCACAACGCTTTTCGAGCTCATTACGCTTGTGTAGTGCATTTACAATGGACGGCGAACAAAAAACCCTTGAACGACGATGGCATTCAAGGGTTTTCTGCAAGATTGGTTTGCGGTAAAACGCAGGTCTGGCCGGATCAAGGGCTGGTGGGTTCATCCTCATCCACGGCGTCGGCAATCAGAACGCCCGCGCCGATAATTCCGGCAAGCGCCAGCACGCCAATCAACAGACTGCTGGCGCCCGCTTTCGTTGGTGCGACAGCCGTTGCTGGCGCAGCGGCA
>JBGSOJ010000105.1:0-3877 GCA_041739175.1 Sphingomonadaceae bacterium | reverse complement strand
GCAGGCGCGGCGCACATAGCGCCCGCTAACAACGCGGCACGCAAAATTACACGATAGGTCATGGAAAACGCTCCCTCTTGCAAATTGCTGCCACCTTAACAGACCGCACGCAAAGAAAAAGGGCGTCGGGGGCCAGCTTATGCTGCCCTCAACGCCCTGTTCCGAATTTGCTAAAAAGCGAGTGGGCTTTAGCCCTCTGCACCCGGACGAGCGTCGCGGCGTTCCGCGATCCGCGCCCGTTTACCGGTGCGACCACGCAAGTAGTACAGCTTCGCACGACGCACAACACCACGGCGAACCACGGTGATCGATTCGACGTTGGGCGAATACAGCGGGAACACACGCTCAACACCTTCACCAAACGACATTTTGCGCACGGTAAAGTTGCTGCCCATGCCCTTGTTGGAGCGTGCAATGCACACGCCTTCAAAGTTTTGGACGCGGGTGCGTTCACCCTCAACCACGCGTACACCAACGCGGAGCGTGTCGCCCGCGCGGAATGCGGGAATATCTTTGTTTGCGGCCGCGATTTGTTCGGCCTCGATTTGCTGAACGATGTTCATCGTTGTCAGTCCTTATTTTCACGCCGCGCATCAGAGGCAGGCTGGTCCCGATCGCCGATGTGACGATCCCAAAGGTCCGGCCTGCGTGACCGAGTACCGACCTCCGATTGGCGTTTCCGCCAAGCGTCAATCTTCGCATGATCCCCAGATCGCAGCACTTCAGGGATCGTGCGCCCTTCCCACAACGCGGGTCGGGTATATTGCGGATATTCGAGCAGCCCGTTTTCGAACGACTCGTCTTCCCCGCTTAAGGTCGCGCCCATTACGCCGGGAACCAACCGAATGCAAGCATCAAGTAGCAATAAAGCGCCCATTTCCCCGCCGGACAGCACGATGTCGCCCATGGATATTTGCTCGATTTGGGGCCGCGCATCGAACAGGCGTTCGTCAAACCCCTCAAACCGCCCGCACAGGATGATGGCACCGGGTCCTTGGGACAGGGTGCGCACGCGCGCCTGCGTAATCGGCGTACCCCTGGGCGTCATGGCGAGGATGGGGAGATTTGGGTGTTGTTCGGTGGCGGCATCGACCGCCTTGGCCAATATATCGGCGCGCAAAACCATCCCCGCCCCGCCGCCCGCAGGGGTGTCATCGACGCTTTTATGCTTGTCGGTGGCAAAGTCGCGGATTTGGATGGGCGCACAGGCCCAAACCCCCTCGGCCAGCGCCCTACCCGCCATCGACACGCCCAATGGGCCGGGGAACATTTCGGGGTATAGGGTCAGGGGGACGGCGGTGAAGGTCATTTCTTTATTAACAATTTTCCCAAAATAGCAGCTACCGGTATGTTGATCACGGCAATCAGCGCCGCAATAACAGCCGCCATTCCTATGGTGATGAGTGATCCAATAGCGACTGGAATTGCATGCAAAATTCGGTCAGTTACAAGAGAGGAGGACGCCTGATAACTCCACATTTCTAAGATTGTTGGCCAGAGATTTACAATGACATATGCTGTCGGCGCAAAAGCAGCGGCAATATACAAGCGCAGCAACTCTCTCTTTTCGGCAAATTTTGAAAATGAGAACCGCAAGCCAACCCATGTCAGCAAGAGCCACAAAATGATATAAGCGATGTCTGCAACGAGATACCAATTCATCTCGCCAACCCTTCCCTTAAATACCGGCCCCAGCTTTCCAACCCCTCGCCCTCCGCCTTACGCGCGGCGGTTTCATGGTCGTCGGCCACAGCAGTGAAGGTCATTTGGTCGCTCTATAGGCGACTAAGCCGTTTACGATGATGTTGATCACGAAAAGCGGAAATCCATAAACCAAGATCACGCCAATTCCCATATAGCCTTCGTCTTGGATGAGCCCAGCAGCCACTTGCCGTTCATATTCCCATCGTTCGATAAAATGCATGGTTAGAATGCCGGTGACTAACAATAGGGTTGGCACCAGCCAAGCGACTAAAAATCGAACCGATTTCCAAACATGATTGAGATTACGGCTTAGCGCTTTTGCCACAAATATTGAGAATAGACAGCAGCAACCAATGATCGAAAAAATCACCGCGAACACGCCCCAATTGCTGCTCATCGCGCCAACCCTTCCCGCAAATACCGGCCCCAGCTTTCAGAACCCTCGGCCTCCGCCTTGCGCGCGGCGGCCTTATGGTCATAGGCAACGGCGTGGAACGTCACTTCCTCGGACACATCGTCAAAGATGCAATAGCGCGCATCCGGACCGCCGGTCTCCACCGCGTGCGCGAAGGGTTCGTCGTCGGCATAAGCGGGCAGGCCCACGCTGCCCGGATTGACGATAATCCGCCCGTCGAACAGCTCAACCATGCGCGGCAAATGCGAATGGCCATGGAAGGTCAGCGCGGCTCGGTAGTCGCCCATGCGCGCGACAATCTCCGCCTCGCTGGCTGGGCGCAGGCCATCGGGAGTGACGCTTTCCAGCCAATATTCATGGTCATTGCCGGGCCGCGCATGGGTGCAATAGACCTCTTCGGACAGCCACAAATCCACGGGCAGCGCCGCCATCCACGCCTTCTGCGCGTCACTCAATGCCGCCTTGGCAAAGCGGTCGGCGCGGCTGAGTCTTGTATCGGGAAGCGTCAAAACCTGCCGCTCATGGTTCCCCGCAATCGTCGGCCAGTCGCGTGCCATGAGGTAATCGGCAGTTTCCGCAGGCCACATCGGACCGGACACGATGTCGCCCAAATTGACAAACGCATCACACCCCCGCGCCTCCGCATCGGCGACGACCGCCTCCAGTGCAAGCAGGTTACCGTGAATGTCGGACAAAACCGCGCGGCGCGTCATACGGCCCAATTCTCCACTTTAAGGCCAGGGACATCGGCGAAGTCCCTTTCATTGTCGGTCACCAACGTTACCGCCCAACGACAAGGCATGTGCCGCGATTAAACGATCAAAGCTGGCGCGTTTGAATGGGATTTTCGCATAAGCCATTGCGGCTTTCTCATCGAACGGCAGAATCTGTATTTCTTCCGCCATTATCGCGAGGTTATCCAACGGCGGTGGCTTCCCATGTTCCGACCCGAGCACAACTTCGGCAAAAACCACCGCAGAGGTGACCAACGCATCGGCGTCGCATTCCGCCACGCGCGCATTCAAGTCTTCATTTGCATCAAGACCCAAAGCGATCAGAATATTGCTGTCCAGAAGATACCTCATTCGTCAGGCATGTGCTTCGCGCGCCATTCGGGGTCATCCCATAACAATCGGCGTTCTTCAAAGGCGCGGTTTTCCGGCTTGATGAACTGCATCCCCGATCCAATGGCACAGCCGCGAACTTTTTCGATATTAAACTTCCGCTTCGGCGCGTCCTTTGCCTCGATGATGATTTTGCCATCCTCTTTGACGACAATCCATTCCTTATCGGGTTCGATTTCGAGCGCGGCGGGCATACGGATGGCCACCGAATTTCCGGATTTGAAACTTTTGGTCGGATATGGGTCGCCCATGATTGCCTCCGTGTTAGGGGCACAATGTATATACGCCCTGTATATACTATTCCACAAACGCCGCGTCAATCACGATGCGGACCCCATCCCAATCGGGCACGGCGGCGGGCGTCATTGGGACCATGAAGGTCTTGCCATCGGGCTTACGGATTTCCAGCACATCGGTCGCGCCGAAATTATCGACCGCGATGCACTCGCCCAACGCATCGCCATCGGTGGACACACACGGCAGGCCCAGCAAATCGACGTGGTAATATTCGCCCTCGCCCAACGGCGGCAAGGCGGAGCGCGGCACCGTCAATTCGACCCCGCGCAGTTTTTCCGCCGCATTGCGGTCGGTCACCTCGGCAAAGCGGGCGAGCGCGCCGTCTTTGTTGGGGCGC
>JBGSOJ010000283.1:0-7566 GCA_041739175.1 Sphingomonadaceae bacterium | reverse complement strand
CGCCGCTTCCCCGCCGCTGCGTTTCACATCGGCCACCATCGACCCATGGGCAAGCCGCGGGAATCCGGCGCGGTACAGGCTACCCAGCACAAAGCCGACATCGCTATAGCCCAAATAGGCCTTCGCCCGCGCCGTCTCGGTCAGGCGCGGCAGAACATCGCCGATAATCCGCCCCGAACCATAGCCCCCGCGCGCGAACCATAACGCATCGAGGCTGGCATCGTTCGCCATTGCCACAAGGGCATCGGCACGCGCGGCGTCGGGGCCAGCGAAATGGCCATCGACTGTGAAACATTGATCGTGAAACACAAGTTCCACGCCGGGCCAGCTTTCCGCCGCAATCGTTGTGACCAAATCAGCGTCCACGCGAAATAGGGGGGTGCAGGGCGCGCAAATGCCAATGCGTTTTGTCATTTTTCGCCCCTCCGGCTGAACGTGATTGCAAAAATTGTTGTCTCTCAATAGCGAAGAGGCATGATGAAAAACACGTCTTATTTCTTTTGCGGTATCGGCGGGTCCGGTATGCTGCCGCTTGCCATGCTGCTGAGAGATGGCGGTGCGGTTGTGGCGGGCAGCGACCGGGCGCTTGACCAGGGGCGGATTGGCGCAAAATTCGACTATCTCGCTGCGCAAGGCATCGGTCTGCATGCGCAGGATGGCAGCGGCCTTATCAGCGGTGACCAGATTTTGGTGGCATCGGCGGCGATTGAGGACAGCGTCCCCGACATTGCGCGCGCCAATGCTTTGGATTGCCGCCGGATGACGCGCGCGCAATTGCTGGCGGAATTATTCAATGCCGCGCCGGCGCGCATTGCCGTCGGCGGGACGAGCGGCAAGTCCACTGTCACTGGCATGATCGGCTGGATCATGGCCGAATGTGGCCGCGACCCAACGATTATGAACGGCGCCGTGATGAAGAATTTTGCGCGCGCCGATGCGCCCTTCATCAGCAGCCGGACCGGCAACGGCGGCCTGTTCGTGTCGGAGGTGGACGAAAGCGACGGCTCAATTGCCTTGTTCACGCCGACGATTGCGGTGCTAAACAATGTCAGCCTGGATCACAAAACGCTGGAGGAACTGCACGCCTTGTTCGGCGATTTCGTCGCGAAGGGCGATGTCGCGATCTGGAACGCCGATGATGCGGAGAGCATATCGGTGATGGCGGGCGCAAAACCGGCGCGGGCGGTGAGCTTCGGCTTTGGCGAGGCTGCCGATTTTCGTGCGGTGGATGTGGCGGAGGCTCCGTTTTCTGCGGCCTTCACCCTGCAAACCGGCGGCGCATCCTATCCGGTCAGCATGGCTGTGCCCGGGCGGCATAATATCGCCAATGGGTTAGCGGCATTGGCGGCGGTGGCGGCGGCGGGTGTGCCTTTGCCCAATGCGATTGTCGCTTTGGGCCGCTTCACTGGCACCAAGCGCCGGTTTGAGTTGGTTGGGCAAGTGGGAGGCGGCGAAGAGGCGATTACCGTCATCGACGATTTCGGCCACAATCCGGAAAAGATCGCCGCGACATTGCGCACGCTGAAGGCGTTCGATGGCCGCGTCTTGGCATTTTTTCAACCGCACGGCTTTGGTCCGTTGCGCGTGATGGGGGAGGAATTGGCGGCGATGTTCGCGGCGGAGCTGGACGCTTCCGACGCGGTGTTGCTGTGCGACCCCGTTTATTTCGGCGGGACTGTCGACCGCAGCGTGGGTAGCGCGGAGATTGTGGCGAGGATCAATGCGCTGGCCGGGCACACATTGGCGCGGCATATCCCCGATCGCGCGGATTGCGGCGCATGGTTGGAGCAGACTGCGGCATTCGGCGACCGGATCGTCATCATGGGCGCGCGCGATGACAGCCTCAGCCTGTTTGCCGCCGACGTGCTCGCGAACCTGAACGCGCGCTAACGGGCGGCATCCCTAAATCGGCGCGCCGCTGCGCAATCGGCGCAAACAAAAAGGGGCGGGAACCATTGGTCCCCGCCACCTTTTTGTGTCTAACCTTTAGGGATTAGAATTGCCCAATCCGCAAGGATTAGAATTGTACGTTCAGCGTGCCCGAAATCGTGCGCGGCGCGCCGATTTGTGCGAAGCCTGGACCACCCGATTGGAAGGTCGCGCCGCCGCCCGAACCAACATACAGTTCGTCGAACAGGTTGTAGACGTTAACCTGGAAGTAGGTCTTTTCGTTCAGGCCCAGGAATTCCAGATTGATGCGCGCATCAACATTGACCAACCAATAGGCTGGCTTTTGCGCGTCAAACACTTGCACAGCGCCGGTTGGCGGCGTGGTGCCGTAGTTCGGTGCCGAAGCAAAAACGGGCAGGTTGGTGTCGTAGATGTAACGCGCACCGGTACGCTTGGCCACACCACCAAAGGTTACGGGACCCAGTTTCAACTGCGTACCAAAACCAAAGCTGAAGTTCGGCGTGTCGTTCAGCTTCTTACCAGCCAAAGGAACCGTGAACACGGTGCTTCCCACGCGGGTTTGCACATCTTCTTTAATCTCGCTCTCGTTCAACGAACCGAAGGCATAGAAATTGAAGAAGTCGGTGGGTTGGATCGCAATGTTTGCGTCCACGCCATAGACATCGACTTTACCAATGTTGGTGAAGATCGATTCGTTGGCTTCCACATCAAACACCGTTTGCAGACGGTTGTTGTACTTGGTGAACCAACCGGCCAATTGTGCCTGCACGATGCCCGAGTTGAAACGCAGACCAACATCGAAGCTGTCGCTGGTTTCTGGCGCAGGACGCACGCTTTCCACGGTTTCAGCGAAGAACAACGAGTTGTACAACGGGTCGGTGCCGGGAACCGAATAGCCCATGGCATAGCTACCAAACAGGCTAACCGCGTCGGTCACTTTGAAAGTGAAGCCAACATTGGGAAGCAGCTTGCTGTAGTTATACACGCGGTTTTGCGGGCCCGAGCGGGTTGGGAACAATGCGGCATAAGCTGCATTGTCGGCATCGCTGGTGAAGCAATCGACAAAACCGCCCGCCGACGTGGTGAAGCAGTTTTGCGTCAGGTTACGCTTAAAGAACGGTGCGCGAACGCCGATGTCGAGCGACAGCTTTTCGTCCATAAACTTACCGTTATAGCGCGCCGAAACCTGATGCAGGATGGCGTACGACAGACGGTTACGCTTTTGCAGGACATTGCCGTTAACATCGGTGAGCGCGTCGTTGCTGAACACGTCGGTTGGCGAGCCAGCCGAATCGAGGAAGCTGACTTCACCGGTTTGACGGTGACGCGCACGGTCATAGGTGTAGGACACCTGCAACGATTGCGAGTCGGAGATGTCGAAACGCAGGTTGGAGATGACACCAATACGGTGCGTTTGCGTGTTGCTGGGGGCCAGCACTGCAACTTCGTCAAGCAGGTCGCCGTCGCCGTTCAGGTCCATACCGAAATAAGGACGACCGCCCTGATACCCGGCCAGGCCGTTGGTCAAACGCTCCCGCGCGTTCACCGTGCCGCCGCCGTTGGCTTTGACATACTGATAGCTGGGGTCGATGGTCAGCGTGATGTTGTCGGTCAGGCTGAAACGCGACTTGACGCGGACGTTGCCGGTGTTCGATGGGTTGAAACGACGGTCAAATTCGGTGCCGCAGCTGCTGGCAGCATCGGCCACACCGGGGCGCGCAGGCACATCGGTCGAGCATTGATAGTTGATGGTGTATTCACGCTCATCCGTGGTCGCTGGGAAACGGTTAGGCACCGTGCGGGTGGTTTCGTTACGCAACGCAACCGAACCGAAGAAGTTGTTGCGGTTTTGGTTGTAGTGACCCGAAACCGAGACAAAATCGCCATTGCTGCCAATGGGTTGGTAGAATTGCGCGTTATATTGTTGCTTGTCGACTTTGCCGTAGTTGTTGAACGGGTTGTCGTTGGTCGCGCGCGAGGCAGAAACGAAAAAGCGCGAGCCGCTTTCGTTCAGATTGCCCGAGTCGATCGAACCGAAAACGCGCATGAAATCGAACTCACCAGCCGAACCCGAAACGCGGGCCGAGAATTCTTCGTAAGGCTTACGCGTACGATAGTTCACGGTGCCGCCAACAGCCGAAGCGGTCGGACTATCGACATCGGTCGAGCCGAGGTTGACGTTAACCTGCTCAATCAATTCAGGGTCGAGTTGTTGGTTCGAGTAAATCGCATAGTTACCCGAGTCGTTCAACGGCACACCGTCGAAGGTCAGGCTGATGCGGTCACCGCCGAAGCCACGGATGTTGAGCGAACCGCCCGACGAACCATAAGCATCGTTGTTGGTGAAGGTCACGCCGGGGATCGAGTTGATCGTGTCCAGAACGGTTTGGCCGGGGTTTTGACGCTGAATATATTCTTCCGTCAGAACCGATTTCGCCTTGGGCGCGTCAGGGATCAGAACGCCAGCAACGCCTTCTTGCAATTGGCCAGTGACAACGATTTCATCTTCGAAGTCGATCGAGCCAGTGGATTGCGCAAAGGCAGCGCCCGGGGCGGTCAACGCCATAACGCCGACGCTTGTGAAAAGCAGTTTTCTCATGAATTTGGTCCTTTTACGGGAGATGTGAACTTGGGTACGCACGACTGGCAGGGGCAGGCTCATGCCTCTTCTCCCCCCAACGTTGGCGTTGTGCCTTTGTCATCCCAACAAGACGCGTCAATTGCTCTTTGGTGACACTTTTGTTACAAATCTGGCGGGGAATGTGGCAGTGATGTGGCCTATCGGCCAAAGACCAAAACGCGCAATGAAAAATGTCGCAATTGGGTCATTTCGCGTAATAAAGTTACGCTGCTGAACGCAAATTGGGGGCAAATGCGGGCTGTGACTTTGCCGCCACACTGCTTGCGAAAAAGCACGCCGCGGCGGACAGATGGGGAAATATTACAATCCGCTTAACCGCCGCCGCCGTGTGACCGGCGGCGGCGTGATTCTTCTGCGCTTAGGTCGGCACAAAAGCGCGCGCTTAGGCGGCGCTGTCGCTGCTTGCGGTTTTGGCGGATTGGGTAAAGACCTTGATCGGCTCTTTCGTGCCCATCACCACGTCTTTATCAATCACAATCTCCGACACATCGGAAAGCGATGGCAAATCGAACATTGTATCCAGCAGGATCGACTCCAAAATCGACCGCAAGCCGCGCGCGCCGGTTTTGCGCTCAATCGCCTTTTTGGCGACCGCCTCCAGCGCATCCTCGGTAAAGGTGAGTTCGACATTTTCCATGTCGAACAGCTTTTTATATTGTTTCACCAACGCGTTTTTCGGTTGCGACAGGATTTGCACCAATGCGCCAACATCCAAATCCTCCAGCGTCGCCAACACGGGCAAGCGGCCAACGAATTCGGGAATCAGGCCGAATTTCAGCAAATCCTCCGGCTCAATCTCACGCAGGATGTCGCCGGTGCGTCGCTCATCGGGGTCGGCGACATTGGCGCCAAAGCCCATTGACTTGCCCGCCTTGCGGTTGGAAATAATCTTTTCGAGGCCCGCAAACGCGCCGCCGGCGATGAAGAGGATGTGGGTGGTATCGACTTGCAGGAATTCCTGCTGCGGATGCTTACGCCCGCCCTGCGGCGGCACCGACGCGGTCGTGCCCTCCATCAGTTTCAGCAAGGCCTGCTGCACACCCTCGCCCGACACATCGCGGGTGATGGAGGGGTTTTCCGCCTTGCGGCTGATCTTGTCGATTTCGTCGATATAGACGATACCGCGCTCGGCCTTTTCGACATTATAGTCGGACGCCTGTAGCAATTTCAGGATGATGTTTTCGACATCCTCCCCAACATAGCCCGCCTCGGTCAGGGTCGTGGCGTCGGCCATAGTGAAAGGCACATCAAATGTCTTGGCGAGTGTTTGCGCCAGCAACGTCTTGCCGCAACCCGTGGGTCCGATCAGCAGGATATTGGACTTGGCCAATTCCACATCGGCGCCTTTGCCGCCGTGGTTCAGCCGCTTATAATGATTGTGCACCGCCACCGACAATACGCGTTTCGCACGCGCCTGGCCAATGACATAGTCATCCAATATGCTGCAAATTTCCTGCGGGCTGGGGACTTCGCCCTCTTTGCGGCCGGTGCCGCTACCCTTGATTTCCTCACGGATGATATCGTTGCACAATTCCACGCATTCATCGCAGATGAACACCGTTGGACCGGCGATGAGTTTCCGAACCTCATGCTGCGACTTGCCGCAGAAAGAACAATATAAGGTGTTCTTTGAATCGGATCCGGTCAATTTCGTCATAACACTCCTTAGTTTGAGAACGGCTCAAACCTTCCAAGCCCACGCTGGCACGACAATTTTGTGACGTCAACGGTCAATAACCACAATATGTGGCACGAAAGGTGTAACGAACCGCAATCAAAACGCGGTTAAGCCGCTTTTATTTCGTCTCATCGTCGCCCGATATGGGACGCTTATCGAACACTTGATCGACGATGCCGAACGCCTTTGCCTCATCGGCCTCAAGGAAGGTGTCGCGGTCCATCGCCTTTTCGATTTCGTCCATGGTGCGGCCCGTGTATTTCTCATACAGGCCGTTGAGCCGCGTGCGGATGCGCAGGATTTCGCGCGCCTGGATCTCAATATCCGACGCCATACCGCGCGCGCCGCCCGATGGCTGGTGCACCATGATGCGGCTGTTGGAGAGCGCAATGCGCATTCCCGGCTCGCCCGCGGCAAGCAGGAAGCTGCCCATGCTGGCGGCCTGACCGATGCACACGGTGCCGACTTTCGGCCGGATATATTGCATTGTGTCATGGATCGCCATGCCAGCAGTCACGACGCCGCCGGGCGAGTTGATGTAAATCCAAATGTCCTTTTTCGGGTTTTCGGATTCAAGATAAAGCAACTGCGACACAATTTGCGCCGCCATATAATCTTCGACCTGTCCTGTCAGAAAGATAATCCGCTCCGCCAGCAGGCGCGAATATAAATCCGACATAAAGCGGCTGTTACCGACTTCCATCGGCACACCTACCATCTGCTCGGTCATGCCGCCCATTTGGGCAGCGAAGGGATTAAGTGGCGGCAAAGTGAAGGACATATGATTTCGTTCCATTTTTGAATTGTAATCTCCACCCCTATTTCGGATGGCGGCGCACAATATGCAAGGGGGTTTACCGTCTGAAGATCACGTCTCCGCCAAGGGCAAGCGAAGCCGGGCGAGCAGGCCGCCCAAATCGTCGCTTTCCTCCAACGTGACCGAGCCATCATAAATTTCGGCAACATCGCGCACAATGGCAAGGCCCAATCCTGTGCCCGGCTTCCCGCTGTCCAGCCGCACGCCGCGATCGAAAATACGCGCGCGATCCGCCTCGGGAATGCCGCGCCCGTCGTCCTCAACCAGCACTTCGGCGAACGCGCCGTCCTTTTGGATCGTCACAAACACGCTGCCGCCGCCGTATTTCGCCGCGTTTTCAATGAGGTTGCCAAGGATTTCGTCCAAATCCTGCCGTTCCATTTTCACCGACAGGCCTTGTTCGCCATCAATGTCTAGCCGGACATGGCTGTAAAGGCGCGACACGGCACGCTCCACGGACTCTAGGCTGGGCCACAATTCCGCGCGGCTGTGCGCATGACCGCGCCGTCCGACGGCGCG
>JBGSOJ010000253.1:0-1571 GCA_041739175.1 Sphingomonadaceae bacterium | reverse complement strand
CGCGTCGAAAAATTCATTGGCAATGATGAGGAGCGGCGCGTCATGCGGCAATGTCTCAATAGCATCATGGTGCACCGCGCCCGGCACCGCCGCCGATTGCAAAGCAGCCAGCGTCGGGCTGGTCTCAACACAATGCACCATCGGGGCAAAACCGAATTTGCGCCCGGCGCGCATCACATCGGCGGTCAGCGTCCCGCGCCCGGGGCCAAGCTCGACATAATGCAACGCCGGTTCGCCGCCGCGCAAAAATTGGTCGGCGCACCACAGGCCAATCATCTCACCGAACATCTGGCTAATTTCCGGCGCAGTGATAAAATCACCTTCCGCGCCTAAGGGGTCGCGTTCGGCATAATAAGCGGCGTTTGCGCGGCCCATATATTCCATCAGGCTAATGGAGCCTGCCGCCGCAATCCGCTGCGCCAAAATCTCTGGCAGGGTTTGATCCGCACCTGCCGATGCGGCGCTTATCCGGGCAGCGTCAGGCAACGCTGCTCCCTCCGGCGATGGGTTCAACGCGTTTGCGGCGGCCCTTCGCAGTGAACAGCAGCCACAGGCCAATGAGGAACATTGGCAAGGTCAGCCACTGCCCCATCGACAGGCCGGTGTTCATCGCAAATTCGGACAATTGCGCATCGGGTTCGCGGAAGAACTCGCCGAAGAACCGCGCGCACGCGTACATTGCGATGGCAAGGCCAAGAAGGAAGCCGGGCTTGTACCGAGCGTCGGTTTTCCAAAACAACAATTGCAAGACGACAAAAATCAGCAACCCCTCACCCACGGCGGCGTATAATTGGCTTGGGTGGCGCGCCACTTCGCCGCCGCCGGGAAAGATAACCGCCCAAGGCACATCGGTTGCGCGGCCCCATAATTCGCCATTGATGAAATTGGCGAGCCGCCCCAACATCTGCCCAAAGGGCGCCACGCAGGCGATATAATCGGCAATGCGCAGACCGCTTAGCCCCTTTCGCCGTGCATACCACATCAGGCCAATGAGCAGTCCGGTGAGGCCGCCGTGGAAACTCATGCCGCCGTTCCAAAGCTGAAACGCTTCCGGGATGGCGAGCAGATTCTGATCGTAAAACAGGATGTAGAACAACCGCCCGCCAACAATGATGCCCAAGGTCGAATACAGAATAAGATCATCGGCATGTTGCTGCGACAAGGGGCTACCCGGGCGGCGGATCGCCCTGCCCAGCCACCAATAGGCAAAGATGATACCGACCAGATACGCCATCGAATACCAGCGGAGTGCAATCGGGCCAATTTGCACAATAACCGGCGACAGGCCCAAATCGGTGTAGCGGGTAAAGCCTTCCGCCAGCATCAGCATATCCATCGACGCGAACCCCTAATATTAACCGTGTTTTTTTCATCTATAGGCGATTTTACGCGTCCGCCAAGCCCTGCTGGGCACGGGAGGACCAAAATGGTCGCCCATCAAAATGGCCGCATCGTCCAATGCGACGCAAGGAACGCGCCACGCGCCCTTCCCTTACCCCGCGCGACACCTTATGTGCGGTGTATGGCCCACACATCCGCCCCCCACATTCACAAACAGCGCGCGATAATCG
>JBGSOJ010000235.1:0-9387 GCA_041739175.1 Sphingomonadaceae bacterium | reverse complement strand
GCGGCGTCTGGCGGAGGATGTCGAAAGCCGCGCCGATGTTCCGGCGGCGGCGGCGCAGGCGGCGCACGATGCGATTTTCGCCGCGCTGGCTTTGTATCTGGAGCGGGAGAATGCCGTGTGGCTGGGCGAAACGCTCGCGTCGACAGCGGCGGCGGTGACCGCGCAGCCCGATGCGTTTTTATGCGCGCTTGAACAGCGGCAATCGCTTGCGGCGTTGGATGAGGAGGTTGACGCGATGCTGTGCGCGGCGTTGCTGCATCTGGATGATGAGCCGCGCCGGGTGATGTTGCTGGTCTATCTCGGCTTTCCGTTGTTCGACATTGCGACGTTGCCGTTGTTAGACGGCGAGGGGCTGGACGAGTTCGACCCGATCAAGGTCGACCGCATCTCGCCCACCGATGCCGACACCATCCGGCGGGGCGGGGCAAAAGCGATGCTGCGCGGGATTGAGTTCAACAATTTCGGCGCGTTCTTTTCGCGCGCGTATCGGGAGAATGATTATTTGTGGGGGCGGTTGCATGGTGCGGACCGGATGATTGACATTGTCCTGTCCACTTTGCCGCCCGCCGACCAGCCCGATGAGCGCCAAGTTTTGCGTTACAAATGCGCCGCGTTTCGCGCGATTTTGGCGGAGGAGCAACCGAAACTGACGGCGATTGCCGACGTTTTTGCGGCGATTGAGCGCGAGTTGGCGGTTTGCGAGAGCGCGGCGGGGTAGTATTTTCGGCGTTGCTTTTGCCAACGGCCCCCACCCCAACCCCTCCCATGAAGTGTAGGGGCTTATTGGGCAGCGCCTAACTTTGCCCATCCATGCGAATCGTTATCGTGATACTCGCCTTACCGTTGGCAGGCACGACCGCGCGCCACACGCGTTTTGATTTCTTGCGCGTCACGCCCTTGCTGATTTCGGTGGTGGAGGGGAGTAAGATCTCAATCTCCACATCTTCCGCCCGCGCATTGGTGACGGTGAGCGTCCAGGTGTGGCGTTTCTTATCCGACTTCACCGGCGTTTCGGTGAGCACAACATCAGCGCTGGACTCGCCAGTGATTTCCACATCATCGCCAATCGCGCGGTCGGTCAGGCTGCTTTCCCCCGCCAGCAATGGGCCAAAGCGGGAGCCTTCATAAATCGCCACCTGCCCACTGGGCAAGGGCAGGCCAAGGCCGTCGCGTTTTTCGTTGAGGCCGCGGATTTGCCAATCGAGGTAAGATGTTCTCTCGGTGCCGGTATAGACCGGTTCTGCGCCGCGCGGATAGTCCCATCGGCCCGAACGCCGCATTGCGCCGGTATAAAGCCGCCGGTAACGGACCTCATCCTGCACCATGAGCGCAACTTGTTTCTGCCCCTGCGCATTCACGGTCACGCGTTCAGGCACGCGGTAGAGTTTTAGGTCGCCTAAATCTTCTTGTTCGGCAATGCGGCTGCCGGTGACGACCACGGAGTCGTAAGAGGCGGCCTCCATCCGCATCTCCACCGGAGCGGCCATCGGCGCGGGCATAACCGCGGGATAATAGCCGCCATAGGCGTCAATGCTGCCATCCGCCCACGTCTGCCGATAGGGCACTTGATCGGTGCGTTGTTGCGGCCAGCAATTAAGCGATAATGCCCCGCCCGCATCCTCTGGCGGGTCGGCGTTCTCCTCTTTGTTTGGTTCGCCGGCGATTGCCATCAAATAGGCGTTATCAAACGACTGCTTGCCGCCATTGGCCACCGTCATCCACGCGAATAGCGAACCCGTCGAGACGCCGTCCTTCCCCTTTGGCCCCGTCTCAAAAATATAGTTCGCCTGCCAGTCGAACCCCGCCGCCATATAGGTCAATTGCACCGTGACCGTGGTGGCAACATCGCTTTCAGTGATAATCGACAGCGTGGGCTTCGCCGACAGGTTCGACGGCACACCGCCATAACTCATGCGTTCGGGCAGGCCCGTGCATTGATACGCTTCAAACCCCGCGCTGGTTTGCACAATCACGCCGCCCGCTGGACCAGCGGTGATGAGCGCATCGTCGGTGGTGCTTTGCCCCGTTGCCGTGTTGGTGCGGGTCAATTTGACGCGGCGTTTGAGGTACGCGTCAACCAAACCATAAGGGGAAAGCAGCCGCCCATCGCGGTTCTTCTCCGTCACCCCCTTGGGCAGGCCGGTGACAATCGCGGTTTCGGGGAACATCCCCTCCGACACGCCCTCAAACCGGATCACCGATTCGCCCGCCGGAATAGTAATGGTGCGGGTTTCGGTAATGAGCGCGTAGCCCGTCGGCCACTCGCGGTCGATGGGGTCATCGCCGCGATAGGGGTCGCGGTAGATGGCGATATTCACCGCTTCGGGCGTATCGGACACCACAATTGCGGGACCGGTTTCCGCCTCCAATTGCCGCAACAAATCCTGCGCCGCCGCCGGAGCCGCCGCCGCGCAAAAGGCCAAGGCCAAAAGGATAAGGCGCATCATCGCGCTATGTCCCGCCGCGCGCTTAGTAACGCGTTTCGAAGGTGGCGGTGACGCTGGCCTTGCCATTGGCGGGGACGGTCACTTTCCATTCGGTGCGGTCCGCCGATACGCGGGTCGAGGGTTGGCTTTCCGAGACGATTTTGACATCGCCCCATAGGCCGGTCTGCGCCAAATCGACCACGACAGGCTCCGCCCGCGCGTTGGAAAGGTCGTAGCGCATCGTCGTGCGCCACTTGTTCTTGCCCAATTTGTCGCGGGTGACAACGACGCTGGTGACCTTAATGTCAAACGCCTGTCCGGTGGTCAGCGAGAGGTTGCTGCCCATCGCGGTCGGTTCAATCCGCGCTTCGCCAATGAATTGCGGGTCGCCGCGCGCATCGCGCATATACACGCGCACCGTGCCTTGCGGCAGCATATCGCCAAGACCGCCCTGCCGCGAGGTGCTGAATTTCAGCACCGACGCCACATTCACGTCCTCATCATCGTAGAGCCAGCCGTTAGTATATTCATACGCCTTGCGCGCCTGCGCGCCTTTGACGTCGAGGAAGCTAATTTGCTTCTGCTGCTTGTTGGCCACATCGGTGCGCGCCGCGACGGGGTAGAGGTAGAAATCGCCAAGCCGCTCGCGGTCGCTGCTTTCGGTGCCGGGCTCATCGAGCACGCTTTCAGGGAAATTCATGTTCGACCCACGCCCCGGTTGCCCCGCGACAAGGATGAGGTTGGCGTTCTTATAATCCACGCCGGAATTGTTGGTCAGTGTAACCCAACCCTGCATATCCATCGTCCCCGCTTTTTCATCGAACAAAGCGACATAATCGGCGGTCCAACCCAGCGACGGGGTGAGGTAGGTGAGCGTGGTCGGCGTCCGCCCGCCATTGCCCGATTCCAAAGTCACCGACAGCGTCGGGCGCGCGCGCATATTGGGCGGCACTTTGTCGAAAATCACCCGCACCGGCAGGCCATCGTCGCGGAGCACCTCAATCCGCGGCCCGATTTGCAGGACAACGCCGCCATTGGCCGACAGCACCCTTGCCCGCTCCCGCGTTTCCGCGCCAGTGGCCGGGTTCATGCGGACCAACGTCACATCCTCCCCGACCGCCTTTTCCATCAATTTGGCAGGAGTCAGTAGGTCGAAATCGAAATTCTGCTCAACAATCGCAATGCCGCCGCCTGATAGTGTCACGGTTTCGGGGCGGATCACGGCGGAGACGTCGGGGAATTCCTGTTTCGACCGGCCTTTCGGCAACGAAAGCACGCGCTTGTCCTGCACCAAAGTCGTGCCGCCGTTGTAAATGGTCAGCGTTACATCCCCTTGCGCCGATGGGCCAGTGGGGTCGGCGGACTCTTGCGCCGATGCGGGCGCGGCGACCGCAAGGAGAGCGGCCATGCCCAACCCATATAGAACCGAGCTTCGCGTTGATGCCACCAGATTGGCGTTTGCGCGCTTGCCTGCCATTGCCCTGTCTCCCGATTTGGTTGCACCGCCGAACGCAAGGCGGCTCTATCACGGGCAATATGAACAGGGATTGCGCAAACAGTAAACCCTCTATTCATCCGCCGCCGTCTAATACGAGCGTGAAAAGTGGCGCTTCGCAAATCGTGTTGGCGCAGGGCCATTGCGAGTGCCCGTTTTTGTAAGATAGGAATGCCCGATGAAATACCCATTTGCTTTTGCTGCGGTCGCAGCGGTTTTGGCGATGCCCGTGTCAATGGTGCAGGCCGATGCCGCGTCGGATTATCGTTTGGGCCTGCAATGCGCCTCTTTCCATGTCATCGGATCGGTGATTCTTTCCGAATCGGACGCCAATAGCCCCGCGGCCGCGGCGGAGCTTGCCAAGTCGGGCGAGTTTGCCGCCTTTGCCGAATCGGTCAATCCGACCGCCAATGCGGAGGCCGATTTCGATGCGCAGATGGAGGCCGATGTCGCCGTGCTGACCGATGCCAGCGCCGATGTGAACGCGTTCCTCAGCGCGCGCGCCGCAATGTGTAAAGATTTGGAAGTGCGGCTGTAACGCACGCTTTAACGATGTTCTGGCCGGATGGGGTGACCTGTCCGGCCATTTTTTTGAGGTGCCCGGCGGTCATGCTGCGGCGGCGCGTCCGGCGCGCCAATGGCGCCAGCTATCCACGCTAAACACCGCAATGCCTATCCATAACAATACAAAGCTGCCCGCCTTGGCGGCGTTCACCGGCTCCTTGAACAGGAAAAGCCCCAACAAAAACGCCAAAGTCGGCCCGATATATTGCACAAAACCAAGCGTGATATAGCTCATCCGCCGCGCCGCGACTGCGAACAAAAGCAATGGCACGGCGGTCACCACGCCGGAGAATATCAACAAACCGCTGGTCCAGCCATCGCGGCCAAAGGCGCTTTCAAAACCAGCGCCAAACACCATCGGCAAATGCGGCGCGAACCATAAAGCCGCCGCCGCAATCGGGAAAATGAGGCCGGTTTCCACCGCCAATCCCGGCACCGAGCCAACAGGGGTCACTTTACGGATTAGGCCATACAGCGCAAAGCTGCACGCCAAAGCAATGGAAATCCAAAGGCTATCGAGCGCGCCAATGGCCAGCAGGGCAACCGCGACGGCGGCGATGGCCACCGCCACCCCCTGCAACGGGCGCAGCCTTTCGCCCAGAAACAGGCGGGCAAGCAGGACGTTGATCAAAGGATTGAGGTAATAGCCGATGGAGGTCGCCAAAACTTGCCCCGCCTGCACCGCCCAGATATAAATCAGCCAATTGGCGGCAATGAACATCGCCGACAACGCCAATCGGCCCAGCACCGCCGGGGTGGTGATCGCCGTCCACAAATCGGCCCATTGGTTGCGTGCGGCGATAATCAGCGCAAGCAATGGCACGGTCCACAAAACCCGCTGCGCCACTATCTCAACCGGCGCGACATGGTTCAAAAGGAAAAAATATGCGGGCAGCAAGCCCCAAAGCACGTACGCGCCAATGGCGTATGGCAGGCCGTTTGGCCCCGTCGCCTTTTCATTGCTCATTTAAGCGGCAATCAGAGGATGCCGCCACCCAGGAACAAGCGGAACACCGAAAACAGCGCAACCGCGATGCAGACATTGCGGCCCCATTTGCTTCCGGTTGCCATTTGGCCGATGATAATGCCTAGAATCGAGAACGGCAGGCTAATATAATTAACCGCGCCCAGAAACGGGATAACCCCGATCAGATTGATGACGAAGGCAACGATGCCAAAGAGAAGTGCGATGATGTTAGCCATAACCTAAAGATAGTGGCTGCTGCGGCGGACGCAAGCGATAATGCACGCGAAACACATTATCCCGGCATCGGCTCCACGTCATGCCCGACAACCGGCCCTGCCCGCGCGGCAATCACGCTGCCAATGACGATAAGCGCGGTCCCGGCGAGCGTTTCCCATGTTACCTTTTCGGCAAAAAACACCCACCCGAACAAAGCCGCCCAGAGGAATCCCGTGTACTCAACGGGGATCAGCACCTGCGCCTCGGCCCGCGCATAGGCCCAGCTAAGGAACAACAGCGCCATCATCGCCAACGCCGCCGCGCCAAGCAGGAGGCCCCATTGCGGCGGCGTCGGCAAAGCGGCGGGCGGAAACAGCAGGATCAGCGGCAGGAGAATCAACGCGACAATCGCGGGCTGAAAAAAAGTAATCTCCACCGCGTTCGCCACCTGCGCCTGCTTGCGCGCCAAGATGAGGTTATAAGCGTATAGGCACGCGGAGACGAGCACCGCCGCCGCGCCCTCCGCTGCGCCCGGTTGATACGCGCCCGAAAATCGCCCCGCCAGAATGACGCCGACGCCCGCAAGGCCGAATATGGATGCCCAAACCGCGCCCTTGCTAATCGTCTCACCCAGCAGGATCGAGGCGAGGTAGAGCGCAATCACCGGCGCCACGAAGCTAAGCCCAATCGATTCGGCGAGCGGCAGCAACGTAATGCCATGGAAAAACAGCACCGACATTGCGGCAATAATAAAGGCGCGGCGGATGTGGTGGAACCAGCCATGCCGCGCGGGCCACCCCTGCCGCTTCGCCGCGAACAACGCACCGGCGAGCACGGTGTTGAGCGTGTTGCGGAAGAACGTCGCCGCCAACGCGCCCATGGCCATTGCCAATTCCTTCATCGCCGCATCCATCAGCGAGAATACCGCAATCCCCGCGCATCCGGAGGCGAACGCGGCGATATGAAGCGGGATTTTCGGGGTGGCGGCGGACATAGTGCCTCCCTTGCAGGACGCCGCGATTTTGCAAGCGGTTTTCGTGGCCTATCATAGCGCCCGCTGGACGGAGGGGCCGTGCGCGCCTATATCGCCTGCATGTTTGATTTTGCCCCCAACACCGCCGATAAGCCCGCGCTTTACGCCGACCTCCTCGCCGCCGCCGATGCGGTGACCGCTGGCGAGCCGGACGGCGTGGCGAATATGGCCAATGTCGCCGCTTTGTTGATGCAATTCCTGCCCGATTGCAATTGGACGGGGTTTTACCGGATGGTGCCCACGCACGATGGCACAGACGAACTTGTGCTTGGCCCATTCCAAGGAAAAGCCGCCTGCATCCGCATCGCGCTTGGTCGCGGCGTGTGCGGCGCGGCGGCGGCAAGCGGGGAAAGCCAGTTGGTCGATGATGTCCACGCCTTCCCCGGCCACATCGCGTGCGATGCCGACAGCCGCAGCGAGATTGTCGTGCCAATTAAGCGCGGCGGCGCGGTGATCGCGGTCATCGACCTTGATTCGCCAAGCCCTGCGCGGTTCGATGGGCAGGATCAGGCGGGTGTAGAGGCGCTGGCCATGCTGTTATCCGACCGGCTCTAACGCCGTTTCGGCAAGCCAATGCAGCAGCATATGGTGCGCAATCGCAATCGGGCTGGGCAATTTAAACGGGGCAGTATCGGGCGTCTCCAACGCCGTCAGCACATCGGCGCGGGTGGCCCAGAACGCATGTTCAATCTCGGTCGGATCAAGCGTTAGCGCGGGGTCGTCGCACTGCGCGATGCAGGCAACCATCATCGACGATGGAAACGGCCACGGCTGGCTGGCGATATAGCGGACCGAATGAACACGGATGCCCGCTTCCTCAAACAATTCGCGCGCGACGGCATCCTCCAGCGTTTCGCCCGGCTCGACAAAGCCCGCCAGCGCCGAATATTGCCCGGCGGGCCAGGGCGATTGACGGCCCAAAAGGACGCGTCCGTCATGCTCAGCCAGCATGATGACGACAGGATCGACGCGCGGGAAATGCTCCGCCCCGCATCCGGAACAACCACGCGCCCAGCCGCCCTTTTTCGGACTGGTCGCCGCGCCGCATGCCGCGCAAAAGCCGTGTCGTTGGTGCCAATCCAAAAGGCTGCGCGCGGTCGCGTAGAACCCGGCGTCCTGCGCGCTCAGCGCCTCCAGCATCGGCCATAATGTGCGGTTCATCGGCGTTGGCGTCGTGCGCCGGTGCGGGGTCAGTTCGGCAAAGCATGGCCGCCCGGCGGTATCCTCGCCCAGCAATAACAGCGCGCTGTCCATCGGCACATCGGCAACACCCCGCCATGCAAGCGCGCCTTCGGCAAACACCGGATCAAGCCCATCGGTCAGATGAAGCACGCGCGCATCGGCGCGTTGCATCAACGCCGATTGCGCCTCAGGCAGGCTGCGCACCGGATCGAGCCGGTCGTGCCCGCCGCCGCCGAAAAACGGTATTTTCATGGTGTTCCCCCTTAACCCAAGCCTAAACCAAATCGGCCAACAACGCCTCACCAAATTCGCGCACCAAGGGATAGGCGTCGGTGGGCATATATTGCGTCATCAGCACCGCACGCACATTCTGCCCCGTCAGCGCGCTGCCCAAAGTGCTCGCCGCGCCGCCCCAGCCGTAGCTGCCCGATAGCATCCCGGTGCCGACACGCCCGCCCGCGCCGAAATGCTGCCCATCGATAACGGTGCCCTTCGTGCTTGCGCCTTCGGGTAGCATGTTGGCGGTGCCGATGGCGACCATGTCGGGGTGGATAATCTGCTGTCCTTTGGCGATACCCTTGGCCAGTAGCATGGTCAGAAACCGGTCGTAATCGCGCGCGCTGGATACCAAACCGCCGCCACCATAGGGAACGGGCGGCGCATCGAAAAACACGCTATCGCTGCCCAAATCGACGGGCAAGGGGTAACCACCGGCGAGCAGATAATTGTCGCTGAACCGCGCGCCCTCCGCCTTGGGCACTTGGAAATAGGTGCTGTCCATGCCGATGGGTTTCAGGAAATCGTCGATCAGCCACGCGCCGAATTCCTTGCCCGTCACCACCTCGATCACGCGGCCAAGCACATCCAGTCCGGCGGAATAATGCCACCGCGTCCCCGGCTGCGCAATCAGGGGCAGGGTGGCAATCCGTTCGCTAAAATCCTTTAGCGACGGCGCATCGGGCACAATGAACGCGCGTGCAGCGGGCAGTTTGGACAACGGCGCGCCGCCCAGGCCCAACCGCATATACGCATCGCGGAGCACGCCCTCGGCATTGATAAGGTATCCAAGCCCCGATGTGTGCGTCATCAAATGGCGCGGGGTAATCATCGCCGCCGCCGCGACGCCATCCAGCGACTTGGCCGGATTGGGCGCAACCTTCATATTGGCAAATTCGGGCAATATATCGGCAATCGGCTGGTCCAGCCCCATTTTGCCTTCGCCGATCAGCTTCATCGCCGCCATCGCGGTAATCGGCTTGGTCATCGAATAAATGCGGTAGAGCGAATCGACCGACGGCGCGGTTTTGCTACCAAAGGCAAGCGCGCCTGCGTGCACTTCCTGCCAGTTTTCCGGATCAGTGCCGCGCCCGACCATGGCGAGCATTCCCGCCACGCGCTTTTGACTGACATAGGATTGGCACAATGCCATCAAATTAGGCAGCGGTGCCGCTTCTTTGGCCCAAGACGCCGACGGCATCGCCAACATAGCGCCCGCCGCACCGCT
>JBGSOJ010000213.1:0-2220 GCA_041739175.1 Sphingomonadaceae bacterium | reverse complement strand
AGCTATGGGCGGCACCGTTCGCGGCTTATGATGTCGAGGCGCGGCTGTCGGGCTATCACGCGCCCTATCATGCGTGTCTGGCGGAGGCTTTGGTGGCGCGGCGGCGAGCGTTGGGGGCGGCGGTGCTGCTTGATGTGCATTCGATGCCGCCGCTTGCGCCCGAATGGGGGCAGGCCACGCCCGCCGATATCGTTATTGGCGACCTGTTCGGGATGAGCGCGCACGACCGGCTGGTTGCGCCGTTGCTTGATCTGGCGCGCGCGCACGGGTTCAATCCGCGCCTCAACAGCCCCTATGCGGGCGGATACGTCCTGCGGCGGCATGGGCGGCCCGACCACGGCATCCACGCGATTCAGTTGGAGGTCAGCCGCGCCTGTTACCTTGACGCCGACCTACGCGAACCCGAATCGGCGGGCGTGTTGCGGGTTGGTGCCTTGATCGCGGCGATGGCGAACCTGCTCGACCAATTGGCGCGGCAGGGGACGCGCGCATGGCCCATGGCGGCAGAATAGGGCGACTGCTTCCAAGAAAAAACCACCTGGAATATCGCTATTCCACCCGTGGCCAGATGGCCTCCTCAAGAAAAAACCACCTGGAATATCGCTATTCCAGGTGGCCAAGGTTCAGGGAGGAGCACCATAAAGGTGCCATGCAAACGGGCCCAGAGGGGGGGAAGGGAAGGCCCGTCTACGCTTCTAAAATGGCGATACCGCCGATAAAGTCAAGGGCGGTGCACACGCCACGACCTTTTGTTACAAGATGTCGGTTTGGTCAGGAACCGCCGTGTGTGCCTATGCAGCGCAAAAGCGCTAAATTCCGCCATCGGTAACATCATGTCCCATGCTGGTCAGCGCCTCTATCAACGCGCCGACACAGGCGGCCAATTGCCCCGCGTCGGTCGAGCGGACAACGAAATTTGCCCCCACGCGCCCCTCACGGAAGAACGGATAGCTGCCAATTGCGCAGCCGCCGTGCGCGCGCTCCACATCTCGCAGCAGGATGGCAATCTCGCTTTCCGCGACCCAGCATCCGACCTGATGCGACAGGACGGGCAGGCCGCCCTCCAATGTCCCGGTCATCGCATCCAGCATTCCCGCCGTAATGTGCGGCACGCCCGCCATGATGAAGACATTCTCAATCCGAATCCCCGGCGCGCCCGAAAAGCGGTTGGGGATCAAACTCGCGCCCTCCGGCACCCGCGCCATGCGCAGCCGCCCCTCATTCAGGCCGCCGCGAGTCTCATAATAGCCCTCAAGGATCGCGCGCGCATCGGGGTGGATGACCACGGGAAGGCCCATCGCCTTGGCAATCGAATCGACCGTACTGTCATCATGCGTCGGCCCGATTCCGCCAGTGGTGAACAGATAATCGCGCGTCGTGCGCAGCGCGTTTACCGCCGCGCCAATCGCCTCCATATCATCCGCCACCACGCGCACTTCGGTCAGGCGGATGCCCTGCACATTCAGCCAGCTGGCCAATTGCGCGATATTCTTATCCTGCGTCCGGCCGGAGAGGATTTCATCGCCAATAACGATGAGCGCGGCGGTGTAGATGCGTGTGGTCATGGTGCCAACCCCTAGCGCGGAAATTCGCCATGGCAAAGCGCGCATTTTGACCTTATATTGAATGTTATGGATAGATACATTCAAGTATCGCCCGATGAGGCGATGATCCCGCGTGACGGGACAATTAAACTGCACGGGGCGGAGGCTTTTGCCGGAATGGCAAAGGCCGGACGGCTCGCCGCCGAAATCCTCGACGCGCTGACCGATTTTGTGAAGCCCGGGGTTTCGACGCTGGAGATTGACGATCTGGTGCGGGAGATGACGGTCGCGGGTGGCGGCATTCCCGCGACTTTGGGCTATCGCGGCTACACGCATAGTTGCTGCACCAGCATCAACCATGTGATTTGCCACGGCATCCCGAATGACAAGCGCCTGAAAGATGGCGATATTGTCAATATCGACGTGACGCCAATTGTCGATGGCTGGCACGGCGATACCTCGCGCATGTTCCTTGTCGGTGATGTCGGCGTGAAGGCGCGGCGGCTGGTTGATGTGACGTACGAATGCCTGATGCTCGGTATCGAACAAGCGCGCGCGGGCAACACGATGGGCGATGTGGGGCACGCGATCCAGCAACACGCGGAAAAGCACCGCTACGGCGTCGTGCGCGACTTTTGCGGGCACGGGCTGGGGCGATTGTTCCACGACGCGCCCG
>JBGSOJ010000159.1:0-26359 GCA_041739175.1 Sphingomonadaceae bacterium | reverse complement strand
ATCCTGCGCGATTTGGCGCAGCATGATATCGATGCCTTCACCAACAACATGCAATTCATCAACGACCGCTATACCAAGGATTCGAACCCCTTTGGTTAGGGCGATGTAAGGGAGATCGCTGCAATGGCCGAATTTCGCAGGTTAGAAGACACCGTGAGTTGCCCCGGTGTTACCATCGAAAAATATCGCTTTGTTGAAAAGCGGCTCATCACGCGTGGCATTCCCACCGCCGAGGGTGGTATGCATTATGTTGCGGAAAATACCGACATCTTCCAATTGTGCATTAAATTATCGGGCGGCGCGATCATGCTGGAACCCGGGGCGTTGCAATATATGCATGGCAAGATTGATTCGACGGTCCAGCAGCATGAGGACAAGGGTTTTTTCGGACGTGCTTTGGCGTCGGCCGGCACTGGTGAATCGGCCTTTGCAACGCGATTTTCTGGCCACGGCACGATTTGGACGGAGCCCGGCCGCCGCAATTTCATTATCGGCGAAATTGACGGCGACTCACTGCTACTGGATGACAAAGCATTTTATGCCTGCTCTTCGGGGATCGCACTTACCACGCATCGTCACAATACTGTGGCTGGCGTGCTAAGCGGCAATGGCCTCGTCCAGCCCAAGATGAGCGGTGCGGGCGTTTTCGCCGTTGAGGCACCCGTGCCTGTCGAAGAAATCGATATCGTTGAACTCGACGGCAGCAGCGAGCTGACCGTCGATGGTGACTTTATGTTGATGTATTCGGCAGAATTGAATGTTTCCATTGGCCCATTGGTCAAGGGGTTGCGCGCCGCGCTTCGCAGCGGTGAGGGCTTTGTGTACAAGCTCAATGGGCGCGGCATGGCGTGGATTATGCCCACAGCTAAGGTTACCTAATTACCCAATCGTGGCCTTGGTAAACAAGCGATAGAAATTGAGCGCCGTGCTTTCGCGCAACGATTGCGCGTTCACACCGCGCAATTGGGCCAGAAACGCGGCGGTGTCGGCAACAAAGGCCGGCTCGCAGGTGCGCCCGCGATGCGGCACAGGGGCAAGGAAAGGTGAGTCGGTTTCAACCAACAGCCGATCCTCCGGGATGCTGGCGGCCGACGCCTGCAAATCCTTGGCGCTTTTAAAGGTCACTATCCCGCTTATCGAAATATAGCATCCAAGCGCCAATGCTGCATCGGCAAAATCCTGGCTGGCGGTGAAACAGTGGATCAAGGTTGGGAACTCCCCCTGCTCCGCTTCCTCGCGCAGAATCGCAAGCGTGTCCTCCTCCGCATCGCGTGTATGCACAATCAGCGGCAGGCCAGATATCCGCGACGCCGCGATATGCGCGCGAAAGCTACGCTTCTGTTGCTCACGGTCGCTGTGCTCGTAATAATAATCGAGCCCCGTCTCACCAATGCCAATGACACGCGGATGGTCAGCGCGCGTCAGCAATTTGGCGGTGTCCATATCGGCGTGACCGTCGGCCTCATGCGGGTGGATGCCAATACTTGCCCAAACATCCGGCTCGCGCTCTGCCGTGGCGAGAATAGCGTCCCACTCGCTTTCTCGCGTCGAAATGTTGAGCATCGCGGTAACGCCCGCCGCCCGAGCACGATTCAAAACCGCCGGTTGATCCTCAATCAGTCCATTGTAGTTCAAGTGACAATGCGAATCGACGAGCATTACGGCGTCGTCTCCTCTGGCATTTCGATACGTGGGAACAATGGCGCGGGCGGTGAGAGCACGAAACCATCGGAAATGAGCCGGTTCAACCAATCCTCATTCCCAAGCGACAGCAAATCGCGTTCGCCATCGGTTGTGCCCAATTGCGAAAGCAGGCTCGCCGCCGCCGTCGGAACCACAGGGGCGATCCCGACCGCAAGCATCCGAATGGCACGCAGCAGCGTCATCAACACCGCCTCCATCCGCGCCGGATCGGATTTGCGCAAAGCCCATGGCGCTTGCTCATCAACATATTGATTGCACGCGAACACGGCCTGCATCCAGGCATCAATGCCGTGCGACAAGCGCAACGCAGAAAACTCACGCGCCATCGTGTCGCAAACCGCCGTTTTTACCAAAGCGAGCAGTTCTTCATCGCCGGCGGACAAAGTGACCGCCTTTACCTCGCCGCCCATATTCTTGACGATCATCGACAAAGTGCGTTGGGCGAGATTGCCATAGCTGTTGGCCAAATCGGCGTTGGCTACACGCACAATCGCTTCCTCGCTATAGCTGCCATCCTGTCCGAAGCTGATGTCGCGGATAAGGAAATAGCGCAGTTGGTCAACGCCAAACCGCTCCGCCAATGCCAAGGGGTCGGTAACATTGCCGACGGATTTCGATTCCTTCTGCCCGCGATTGAGCACGAACCCGTGGCCAAAGACTTGGCGCGGTAACGGCAAATCCGCGCTCATCAGAAACGCGGGCCAATACACCGCGTGGAAGCGGACGATATCTTTGCCAATCAAATGCAAATCGGCGGGCCAGAACTTTTCCATTTCCGGCGTAGTATCGGGATAGCCCAAGCCGGTGAGATAGTTGGTAAGCGCATCCACCCAGACGTACATAACATGATTGTCGCTGCCCGGCACTCTTACGCCCCAATCGAAACTGGTGCGAGAAACTGACAAATCGCGCAAGCCGCCCTCGACAAAGCGCATCACTTCATTCCTGCGCCCGTCAGGCTGAATAAAATCAGGATGTTGCGTGTAAAGGTCTAAAAGCGGCTCAGCATATTTGGACAGGCGGAAGAACCAGCTTTCCTCAACAGTCCACTCAACGGGCGTTCCCTGCGGCGACAGTTTAATTGCTGCACCCTCCGCATCGGCGGCGGTGATGAGTTCATCCTCCGCATAATACGCCTCGTCGCGCACCGAATACCAGCCCTCATACCGGTCAAGGTACAAGTCACCCTTCGCCTCCATCGCCTGCCAAAGCGCTTGGCTGGCGCGGTGATGCGCATCCTCGGTTGTCCGTTGAAACCGGTCATAGCTGACATTAAGGGTGTCGCACATCGCAACAAAGTGCCCACTCATTTCATCGGCCAATGCGCGCGGCGTCGTGTCAAGCTCACGCGCCTTTTGCATCATTTTCAGGCCATGCTCATCTGTGCCCGTTTGAAACCGGACCTCGCGGCCCATTTGCCTTTGAAATCGCGCGATGACGTCGGCGGCAATCGCCTCGTAAGCATGGCCGATATGCGGTTTGCCATTGGGATAGCTGATCGCGGTTGTAATATAAAATGGCTTAGACATAGCGCGCCTTCTGCCCGAATGGCGCACGATTTCAAGCGGGAACTTGCGATTATCGCGCATTGTCCGATGCGCGCGCCAGACTGGCAACGCAATTGGCCATTTCGAGCACGGCGGTAACCTTATCAATATTGAGTGGCAATGCCTTAGCCTGCAAGGCATCGGCGGCTTCCCATGCGGCCAAAACAGGTTGCAAGTGCGCGGGTGCAGTGCGCGCGGCGTATTCCGCCAAAAAAGCAGGCACCCGGCGCAAAAAAGCCTCATAACGGGGAATGGCCGCCTTCACCGATAGGCTGTGGGCTAGGGCAGTGCGCAGCGAGAGGTCAGCGTCGCCTGTTTCCGCAATCGATTGCAAAACGCGGTCCAATTCATCCATGCGCAAGCCCGCCAAAGCAAGCGCGCGGCCGGGAACGCCCTCACCCGCATCAACCAATGCGTCAATTTCATCATCGCTCGCAGAATCGAAAGCCTGCCGCAATGCTGACGCCATACAGTCACGGGCCAAGGGCTCAAACCGCAGGATCTGACACCGCGACCGCAGGGTCGGCAACAATCGGTCGGGTGCATGGCTGACGCAAAGAAAAATCGTGCCGACGGGAGGCTCCTCTAGGCTTTTCAACAACGCGTTTGCGCTGGGGGCTTCCAAGTCATCGATGGCGTCGATGAGGACCACTCGCCGCTCACCCATCGCCGGTTTGGTCGCCATTTGCCGTTGCAGTGCCCGAATTTGATCGATGGCGATATTTTTCTTCAAGTCGTTTTCATCGACCGCTTTCCCCTCATCGCCGGTTTCCTTTGGTAAGCGACGCAGAATTTTGAAATCAGGATGCGTGCCCGCCGCGATAAGCGCGTCGACTTGGATAGTATCGCCCAAAAGCCAGCGCGCGGCCTCAACGGCAAATCCGGCCTTCCCGACACCGCGCGGACCGGCGAGTATCCAACCATGGTGCAATTTACCCCGCGCGTCAGCCGATTTTAGCGCCTGCATAAGGCGGTCATGGCCGAATATTTTGCTCATAGCAGATCCGAAAGTGCCGCCATGAGCGCGTTGGTAACCGCGTCGGGGGAACCGCTGGCATCGATAAGGCGAATGCGCGCAGGCTCCGCCAAGGCGAAACTGCGAAACGCCGCCCGAACGCGGGAATGAAAATCTGCGTCACGGCCCTCAATCCGGTCGGTCCCGGCCCCGCCGCGTCCGGCAAGCCGATGGTCCGCCGTGGCGTCATCCATGTCGAGCACCAACACGCGGTCGGCCTTAAAATCCCCGCTGCCTATGCGGTGCAAGGCGCAAATTGCGTCATCGCCAAGTCCCGACGCCACACCTTGATACGCCCGGCTGCTCTCCAAGAAGCGGTCGCATAAGACCCAATCGCCGCGCGCCACCGCTGGCCGGATCAGGCGCGCAACATGATCCGCGCGCGCTGCCGCGAAAAGCAGCGCTTCGCTTTGCGCAGTCCACCGGTCGGACGCGCCATCCAACAACAAATTGCGGATCGCCTCGGCACCCGCCGTTCCGCCGGGTTCTCTGGTCACCACCACAGACTTTCCGAGCCTATTGAGACAGTCGGCCACGGCGCGCAGTTGGGTTGACTTACCAACCCCCTCGCCACCCTCTAGTGTTATAAAAACGCCGTGCCCCATATCAGTTAAATAACCCCATAAAGCCATCGCGAATGCGGTGGAGGACATTCCCTTTGCCCACGGCATTGGCTGAGTAGAGGGGAATTTTTTGCGTCGTTTTGTCACTATCTTTTGTGATTAAAAGGTCGGCGATATGGGCATCTTTGGCGATCGGCGCGCGCACTGGACCATTGTAGCGAATGGACAATGAGACGCCATCGTCCTCCCCCTGCCAAAAGGCAGCGCCCGTGTTACGGGCCACTTTTACCTGAACGGACCGCGCGTCGCCGCCCTGAACCCGAGCATAACCGACAACGGCATTCGCTTTGTAAAGCGCACGGCTGCGTGTGTGTGCAAAGCCCCAGTTTAGGAAATTCACCGATTCTGAAACTCGTGCCGCATTGGTTGGCATCCGGCCTACCACCATAATCAAGCGCCGCCCATTTTGAATGGCGGTTCCGGTGAAACCGAATCCTGCTTCATCGGTGTGCCCCGTCTTAAGACCGTCTGCACCGGGGACCGCGCCCAAGATCGGGTTGCGATTGGGCTGCTCAATGCCATTAAAGCGAAAGGCCTGCGTGGCGTAAAATTGCTCATAAAGTTCGGGAAAGTCGAGCAATGTGCGTTCAGCGATGACGCCCAGATCGCGTGCCGTCGAATAGGTTTTGCCGCCATCGGGCCAGCCTTTCGCGTTGGCAAAATGGCTTCCTTTCAGGCCCAGTTCCCTCGCCTTTTCGTTCATCAGTGTGGTGAAGCCAGCCTCCTCACCGCTGATCCCATGCACCAACAGCGCGCTGGCGTCATTGCCCGACAGTGTAATGACGCCATGCAAAAGATCAGTGACGCTGACCGATTGGCCCACTTTGATAAACATCGTCGATCCGCGGTTGTTCCATGCACGCCACAGTTCCGGCGTCATCACAAAATGATCGTCCAATGACAGCTTCTTTTGCCGTATCAAATCGAACGCCACGTAAGCGGTCATCATTTTGGCCATTGAGGCAGGCAAAATACGCTCATCCGCGCCGCGACCAAACAGCACTGCTCCCGATTGCAGATCCACCATATAATAGACGCCATCGGCGCGCGCTTCATAGGGCACTTTTGCGGACGCTGCGCAAAATGGAGCGGCGGAGATGGCCAAAATTAGGGCAAATTTACGCAAAAGGGGCAAAGATCGATCTCGCACAATAACGACCCCAAACGGGGATGGCGTGCATCGCAATATTAATTGGCAAAAACACGAGCGCCCGAATAGCCCTTACCCTTCACCATTTCCAGCGCCTTTTGCGCCTCCGCCTCATTGGCATACGGTCCGAGACGAACACGGTAAACGCCGCCATCTTCGCTGGCCACAACATTGGCACCTAACCGCGCCGCCAATTCGTCCGCGCGCTGGCGCGATGAGAAGGCGGCAACCTGCACAACAAAACCCCCGGCATTCGGCGTCGGCGTAGCCGAGATCGGTCGTTTAGGCTGAGCAGCGGCCACGCCATATTGACTGTCGTAGCTGGTGCCGTAACCTGACACATTGGGCGCTTGCCCCGAGCCCTCCACAATAAACCGTCCGCCGCCGGTTTGACCTTGGCCACGTGGCTGGGCCTGCGCGGTTGATGGTCGCGGAGACACGGCTGGCTTTGGCTGCTTCATCAATTGATCATTGAGCAGGCTCAGCAATTCACCGGGTGTCGAAAGGCGTGGCTGGGCGCTCTGCCCGGAGCGCAACGCGGCGCGTTCGCTTTCCGGCGGAGATACACGGCGAACCCGCACACCAACGGCGCCTTGGTCCATAATGCCCAATTGCCGCGATGCTCCCTCCGAAAGATCAATGATCCGGTCGTTGGCAAATGGTCCGCGATCGTTCACGCGCACCAAAATGGTTTGTCCCGTATCAATGCGCGTCACCTCGACATAGCTGGGAAGCGGCAACGTCTTATGCGCCGCACTGATCCCGGCTGGGTTAAACATTTCCCCATTTGCCGTCTGCCGCCCCGCCAATTCTTGCCCATACCAGCTGGCGTAGCCGACTTCATCATACATCGGATTGTCTTCAGGCGCATAGGTCGTGCCGCCGATGTCATAAGGTGCCCCGAGCTTGACCGGCGTATCGCTGACTGGCCCGCCAGCATAAGGCACCGCCGCGTATCCACTTGCCTGACCATATTCGGGCGCATAAGCGGGAATCGTAGCCTGCGTCGCAACAGGCGCGTCGTTGCTGTAGTTCGTTCCGTATTGCTGCGCCGACCATTGCTTTGCTGCACAGCCGGGCAATGCGATAGCCACCGCCGCCAAAACTATGCCATTATTTACCGATTTCATCTGCCAGCAACCCCACCGTTAATGCGTAAAAATTTGAACAATTATAATCCAATATCACACGATAGTTACTGGTCAGCAAATATCCCGTTTGGTTCGGCCCGTCCGGTTCAAGCAGTGTTGCCATGACTTGGTCACCTGCTGGCCAATATCCGCCGCGCGGCTGCACGCCCATTGCGCGCCATTCGGCGATTGAACGCCAGCCACTATGACGGTCAAAAACACGCGGACAACGCGGTGCCGTGATGCCAGAACGCAACGATGCGCGATCAAGTCCCGTGGGCACCGATACGCTGAACCCCCATGGTTCCCCGCGCCGCCAGCCCGACTCGAGGAAATAATTGGCAATCGACATCATTGTGTCGGCTTCATTCGACCAAATATCAGCCAGCCCGTCGCCGTCCCCATCACGGGCAAGCCGATCATAGGTCGAAGGCATAAATTGCGGATAGCCCATCGCGCCGGCCCAACTGCCCTTCATTTTCCACCGCGGCACGCCGCGTTCTATCATGTGGAGGGCAGCAATAAATTCTCCAGTAAAAAAGGCGCGCCGCCGCCCTTCATACGCCAATGTCGCCAGCGCGCTGGGCACATCCGTATTGCCGGTGTAGGATCCGTAGCTCGATTCCTTTCCGTAAATGGCAATCAGAAATGCGGCAGGCACGCCCGTTTCCGCCTCCACCCGCGCCACAATAGGCCGCAATTGCGCAAGTTTTCGTTGCCCCAATGCAATTCGGTCGCGGGTCACATGCTGCCTGCGATACGGCGCAAAATCAGGGATCGGCCCGTTAGTTGGGCCGCCAGGCTGTGACCTATCAAGCCGAACCACGTCGGGCAAAAACCGAAGCGTAGGAAGCGTTTCGTCAATCGCCCACGGTGCAATTCCAGCAGCCAAAGCCTCGGCCCGCAGCTGATCCAGATATTGCGTGAAACCATCGGCACTCTGCGCGTGCGCGGGCGGCGTTCCGAAGCCGGGAGCTAGGCTGAACGCACTCGATAGCGCTAGAGCAAAGAGCAAGCCGGTGGTCAAAAAGGGGCCTTTAACATGTTGCATTTAACTATGTTTGCCATGATTGCCCGCCTGTGTGAAGCGACTTGTCACAAAAAAACGCGTGCCCGAACCAGTTAAGCACCAATCGGCATCGCCGCCTTGCAATCCCGACGCGTTGGCATTAGGCAGATACCAATGGACAGATGGCCGAGTGGTTTAAGGCAACGGTCTTGAAAACCGTCGTGGGTGGAAGCTCACCGTGGGTTCGAATCCCACTCTGTCCGCCAATCCCACATCGTAGCGCCGACTTCATCGTTCATTTTTTTAATGATGTTGCCGCAAAAAATGCGCCGAACCAATTCACTGGGCCATCAGAAAGGGCGTAGCCCGCTTGCATGGGGGAGATCGCGATACAGGTTCGGTATAGAACCGATTCGTCCTGCATCTGTTCAGCACTTGGTTTGGCCGGATTCCCGCCGAATATAATACCGGGCAGCGGCGGCACATCTTGGCCATAAGACTTGGCCATCGCGATCATTTCTGGCGAAGCCGATGCGGCCATGTTTTCCGTAAAGCTTAGCGCGTATCCGTTATACGTCCCAATTTTGGAAGGGCAAAATGCCGCGCCCGCCGATTTATCGGGGAAATTGACATTGAGCGCCAGGCCTTGCGGCAACAGGCGCCCGCCGTTTGATGCGCTATCCAGCGCGCGCACCAATTCCGCGCTGTGCTGCGCAACGACCGGCGACTCCGCGTTGGCCAAGTCAGGCCCTGCGCTGTTTTGGCCCGCACTCAGCGCAATGGCAGGCAACCCGCGCAAGGCAGCGAACTGCGCCGCACTCACGGTACCGCTGCTGATCACAATAGCGCCAACGTTCTGGCCCTCGTTTGGCCCGGACAAGACCAAGTCAGGCTGCGCGCGCCAGCGTTTGACCGCCAAGACATCAAGGCCATACAGCAGCGCCATGACTGGGGTTGAATTCACATAATAAAAATCGGACCCCAGTCCCTCGCGTGTCATCATCCCCGCCCCTGCCGCACCGATTGCGGCGGCATCGTTGCGGCAGGCCGTTGTCAGCGGGGTGAGCGGGGTTAGACCCAAAGCCGCGCCCATCCCGCTCTGATTTTGGCAGGGAACCGATACGATCACATCATGACCAACTGCCTTCAACGCCTTGTACAACGCAACAACATTGCTGGTCAAGCCATCGTCATTGGTAATGACGATGTTGCGGGCCTCAGCAACGGTAGAAACGGTCAAGGCGATGAACGCGGCGGTGGTTACAAAAATGCGGCGCATAACGGCTCCCCTATTCCTAAAAATTGAAGCGAATGCCGAACAGATAGCGCGAGCCGATCTGTTCAACCTCCGCTGGCGTCGCACTCGTCCCCTCATAGGCGACATAGGTTTCATTGGTCAAATTGGCCAAGTCCGCGAAAAGCGTGATGTTTTCGTTGAGCGCATACCGCACCGTGACATCCAGATTTTCATACCCTTGACGGAATTCGCCTGCGCCAAACCCACCCAAAGTGTCGAGGTAATCCGACCGCCATTGATAGCTAACCCGCGCCGACAAACCGCCCTTTTCATAAAAGATCGAGGCGTTGGCGACGGTGTCGGAAAGCCCCTGGAATGGGGCCTTTACCGTGGTGCCATCGGGTTGCAACGCATCAAAATCACCGCCCAAAAGGGTCAGGTTCGCCTGCACACCAAAACCACTGAAGGCACCGGGCAGGAAGTCCAATTGATGCTCAATATTGAATTCCACGCCGTACAGCTTCCCGTTCGACCCGTTGAAGGTCGAGGTCAGGCGATAATCGCTACGGTCCATGCCGTTGCTGTTGTAAAAGTCGTCGCCAATAACGCGGCTGCTGGAATAGAGCACATTATCGACCGAGCGGTAGAAAGCGGCGAGCGATATTATGCCATTGCTGGGCAAATAATATTCTAAGCTGGCGTCCGCGCCCCAAGTCGTTTCGGGCACAAGGAACGGGTTGCCGCCCGAAATCGTCATGTTCGCATCGGAAACCGACGACCCCACGCGGATCGCGGCATAAGCGGGGCGGGTGACGCCGCGCTGTCCGGCCAAACGGAACACAAGGTTATCGCCCGCGTTAAACCGCAGATTTAAGCTCGGGAAAATATCCAAATAATCGGTTGAATTCGACAAAGGCGTCGCGGTGGCCCCGACCACCGACGTTCCGCTGTTGGTGAGCTCATAATATTCAAGCCGCGCGCCGCCGGTGATTTGCAACACGCCCAAATCGAATTGGGCCATGGCGTAAGCCGCGCCTATTTGCTCTTCTTGAACATATCGGCTCGCCGCAGGAATGCCATTGGCGGGATTAAAGCCAAGGCCAGTTAGCGCGACCTGCAAATCGGCGTTTAAGCGCGGATTGTCGACATAATTCAGTGTGAAGCCCAATGGAAAGCCCGTATTCCACGGCGTGCTGGTGACATAATTGTTCACATTGAATGTGGTGGTCGCAAGCGACAATATGCTGCCCGTCGACAGCGTATTGCCATCGATCTCCCGCTTTGATCCATACAGGCCAGCCTTCAGGGTTAAACCGTCGCTCTCCTTGGCCACATCCAATTTTGCCGTGTAAGCATCGGAAACCGTCGATTGAATAATCGGGATCGCAATCGCGGCCGCTGGGTTCAAACTGGTCTGATTGAAACTGGTTATCGGCGCGCCGCGGGTCGGCGTCGTGCCGACCAAAACGGTGGAGTACAATTGCACGATGGGGAAACGCGGGTCAGCGCTGCGATCATAGGTCAAAGACGGGCTATTCAAACCACTGGTGCTTGCCTGAACCAAAGGCAAATTGGTGGTATTCTCGGTTTTAGTAAAGCCCAATGCCAGATTGGCAACGAAGCCGTTGCCGTTGTCATAATCCATTCCGGTAGCAAATATCGTGTTCTTGTTGCGATATTGCCCGTCGTTGAAGGCGGCCGTCATGCGGACGCCGACCAGATCGCCGGTCAATAGCCCGCGCGTGCCGGTGCCGCGGTTGAGGTCCAATTGATAGGCGTTGCGCTGTTCATCGTCTTTAAATTCGGTATAAATGCCGCGTGCGTAGAATTTTAGCCCTTCGGAAGGGGCCAATTCGATGGCACCAAACAGGCTGTTGTTTTCGCGATCCAGGATGTACGACCGAATATCGATATTCAGCGGGCCAAGCGCGTCATACTCCGCCTCGCGATTGTCGGTTGTTTGGTGCCGCTTATAATGCGACCCGCCCACGACAACGCCGAAAGTGTCATTGGACCAGCTGGCGCGCAATGAACCCTGACGCTGCTCCCCTTTGCCCAAATCCATGAAGCCATAGCCCAAGTCGCCCGAGATATTGACGCCTTGCTTTGAAAGCGGCGAGTAGGTGCGCATATCGACATTGGCGGTGATCGCTTCGGCGGTAATGTCGGGCGTCAGCGATTTGTTGACGCGCAGTTCCGACAAAAGAACGGCAGGGATCGAATCGAAGCGATACGACCGCGTGTCCCCACTTTCGTCAACACCGGTTTGCGGGATGCCGTCGATGCTGACCGATGTCCAACGGTTAGGGGCGCCGCGCACTTGGATATAACGAGCTTGCCCTTGGTCGCGTTGGACAGCGACACCCGGCAAACGCGCCAGCGCGGCAGCGGTGTTTTCATCAGGAAAACGGCCGACAGCATCGGCAGATGCGATATCGACAACATTATCCGCATCGCGCTTTGCTTCAACCGAGGCCTGTTGCGATTGCAGAATCGAGCCTGTGACGATGATTTCGCCCTCGTCGCTCGCCTCGCCTGACGCGTCCTGTGCCATGGCGGGCGCCTCGGTAAATGACAGTGCGGTCCCCAGCAAAAGGACCAACTTCGTGTTTAACGTTACAATGCGTGCCATGATATTTTACCCCAAAATGCGTCTCTATCGCGAGGCGGGTAGAGGGTTAATTTGACGATTTTGTTACGCTAGACAAACAATACAGAAAAAATAGATTAATTGTCGAACACATTTTTTCGTCATTATTTCGTATTTGTTACGAAACAAAAATTACTTCTTAATTTAATAAATCGATATTGCCCCAAAATGTCCTCATTGCTCTGGACGGGCAGAATGCGCTGCGATCCCCGCGGCGCATGATGAGGCGGTCGGCGATGACAATTCGCTTTGCATGACCACAGGCATCAATTAGTGGTTTGAAGCATGATTACGATTTCACCCCTGGCCCGCCCCTTCCCTGACCTGCCGACAATTTCGGGCGTAACGCCCCGTGTAGCACGCGCGCGCTATAAAGAGTGGGACCGGTGCGACTTGACCTATATTGAAATAACCGAAGGCACCGCCGTTGCGGGCGTATTCACGCGCAATGTGTGCTGCTCCAGTGAGGTCGAGTTAGGACGAGAGCAAGTCCGCCTTGGTCGCGCGCGGGCGTTGGTCGTCAACGCTGGGAACAGCAACGCCTTCACTGGCTATCGCGGCCGGGAAGCGGTGGAGGCCATCATGGCGCAGGTCGCGGCGCATCTGGGCTGCATGCCAAGCGATGTTTTCGTAAGCTCCACCGGCGTCATCGGCGTCCCGTTGCCGATCGATAAGGCCGAAGCCGGTGTCGCTGCCGCCATGACGGCATCGCCCTGCTCGTGGCGGGACGCCGCCGAAACCATTGGCACCACCGACACATTTCCGAAGGGCGCGTGCGCCGAGGCAATGATCGGCGATACGCGCGTGTCGCTTGCCGGCATCGTGAAAGGTAGCGGCATGATTGCACCGGATATGGCAACGATGCTGGGTTACATATTCACCGATGCATTGGTTGACCCGGCGTTTCTGCAAGTCATGTTGAGCAAAGTGAACGTGGGCACGTTTAACTGCATCACGGTCGACAGCGACACCTCAACCAGCGACAACGTGTTGCTTTTTGCCACGGGCGCTGCTGGCAATCCCGTGATCACAGACTGGGACGATGTAGGCGCCGATGCCCTTTACGCCGCAATCCGCCAAGTTTGCCTTGACCTTGCGCAATTGGTCGTTCGCGATGGCGAGGGGGCAAGCAAATTCATTGAGGTGCAGGTGGACGGCGCAATCAGCAATGAAAGCGCGCATCGCGTTGCCATGGCTGTGGCAAACTCGCCTTTGGTTAAGACGGCGATCGCCGGAGCAGACGCCAATTGGGGCCGCGTTGTGATGGCGGTCGGTAAAGCGGGCGAACCGGCCAATCGCGATACTCTGGCCATCCGGTTTGGCGATAAATGGGTTGCCCAACAAGGGCTTGCCGCCGATAGTTATGACGAAGACTCCGTTACGGCGCATTTACAAGGGCAAGACATTCGCATCGGGGTAGACCTAAACATGGGCGACGGCCGCGCCACGGTTTGGACGTGCGATTTAACCCACGGCTATATCAGCATCAATGCCGATTACCGCAGCTAAAGGCGCGGCGGAGAAATGGCAAACGCGGAAACATTGTTGCTGTTTTTCGCAACTGACCTTTTGATGTGCTTGACACCCGGCCCGGTGGTGATGGCGGTCACAGCACAGCAGCTTACGGGCGACACGCGCGGTACATTGGGCGTCATGGCGGGGATTCATGTCGGCAATATCATTTGGTACGCCTTGGTAGCTTTGGGCTTTATCACATTGTTAACACGATCTCCGTTGCTATTCGACCTGTTGCAATGGGCTGGGTTAGGCTTCCTGCTTTTCTTAGGATTGCGGGCATTGTTCAGCCACCAATCCCGTTTTGTTGCAAAGCGCGGCTTAGCACTTGGCGCCACAAAAGGGTTCGCGACAGGACTTGCAATCCACATGGCCAATCCGAAAGCGCTTTTGTTTTACAGCGTCATTTTGCCGCCATTTATCAATCCTGATAACCCGCTTTTGCCGCAAATCGCCGCGCTGGCTGCAATAACGTTGATCACGGAAACCATTGGCATGAGCACCTACGCCATTGCCGCTTGGCGCGTCCGTCAGCTTGAAATCAAGGGCGACCGGCTGCTTACGTTAGAAAGAGCCAGCGGCGTGATGCTTATTGTTGCGGCATCTTGGCTATTTTGGAGCAGTTTATGAAATATTCCACCGCAATTCAGTCTGGCGTTCAACACGCATTGGAGTCGGTTTCGGAGCGCGTAATCTTGCCCAAATTTCGGCATCTTGCAGCTTCGGACATTATCGAAAAATCACCCGGTGATTTGGTGACAATTGCCGATAAGGAGAGCGAAGCGATGCTGCGTGATGCGTTATCCGCCTTGCTGCCAGAGGCTGCCTTTGTCGGCGAAGAAGCAGCGGCCGCCGACCCCGATATTCTAAATAGCTTACATGCACCGCTTTGCTGGATCGTTGACCCCATCGACGGCACGCACAATTATGCACATGGTCAGCCTCCGTTCGGAATCATCATTGCCCTTTGCGTGCAGGGAGAAACAGTGGCGGGGTGGCTCTATGATCCATTGGCGCGACGCCTTTGTCATGCATGGCAAGGCGGCGGCGCTTTTGTTGGCGATGAGATGGTTTATGCAAGACCGACAGACCGCGGCCTGCCCGTGGCGGCGATATCGCAAATGTTCTTGGATGACCGCCAACGCACGATCCTGAAAGAAGCCGTTGCTCCGCACTATCATTGCGTCGATATCCCTCGCTGTGCCGCCGAACAATACCCGCGATTGGTGTTAGGACAGAACGACATTAGTCTGTTTGAAAGGGTCCTGCCGTGGGATCATGCTGCCGGTATCCTTTTCTTGAACGAAGCGGGCGGCATGGCGGCGCGCCCCGATGGCCGAACCTACGCCCCCACACAGACAGAACGCGGCTTAATCGGCGCAGCTTCGCCAAGACTGTATGAGCAGATGGCGACCTTACTGGCCAAAACGGATTGGTTTGACGATTAAGCGGATCAAATTGACGCATCATGTTATGTACGTTTGCGCTTTGCCGCGAATGGCATTATAGGCCCGCTCTTTCCCCTCGCTTTGTCCTCTCTTGAAATCGAATAATTGTTAGGAATTGCCCATGTCCCGCCGCCGTAAAATTTATGAAGGCAAGGCCAAAATCCTTTATGAAGGCCCCGAGCCCGGCACAATTATCCAATATTTCAAGGATGACGCCACCGCCTTCAATGCCCAGAAAAAGGGCACGATTAATGGCAAGGGTGTAATCAACAACCGCATATCGGAGCATGTGTTTACCGCGCTTGGCAACATCGGCATCCCTACGCACTTTATCCGTCGTCTCAATATGCGCGAGCAATTGGTCCGGCAGGTCGAGATTGTTCCGATTGAGGTCATCATCCGCAATACCGCCGCTGGCTCGCTGTCAACGCGGTTGGGAATTGAAGAGGGGACTGCCTTGCCCCACACCCTGCTGGAATATTGCTACAAGGACGACGCGCTTGGCGACCCTTTGGTAGCGGAGGAGCACATCGCGTGCTTCAACTGGGCGACCAATGAAGAAATGCAGGATATCTCTGCCATGGCGATCCGCATTAACGACTTCCTTTCGGGTATGTTCGCCGCGATTGGTATCAAGCTGGTCGATTTCAAATTGGAATTCGGTCGGTTATATGATGGAGATTTCAGCCGCATCATATTGGCGGATGAGATTAGCCCTGACGGATGCCGCTTATGGGATATGGCCACTGGCGAAAAATTGGACAAAGACCGGTTCCGCCGCGATCTTGGCGGAGAGGTTGAGGCCTATCAAGAAGTCGCCCGCCGACTGGGATTGCTCCCCGAAGATGGCGAGAACGAAGTGCTGGATTTCGACCAGCATCGGCAGAAAAAGGGTTTGTAAAATTGTTTGGCGGGTAAATCGGCGGATGTTTACGCCGATTTAACCATCCACGCGTTATTTCTTGTGTGACCATTATGGACACAAAGGACTAAGCGCCATGCGTTTCACAATTCTTCTTGCCTCAACTTTCCTGCTGGCCGCATGTGGCGGCGCGGGCCCGCAGTCTTTGGGCGCCTATACGCCCCCGGGCGGCGGCGGCGGTACTGAGGATCCCGCAACCGGTGAAACGCATACCTTTGTCAGTCCCACCAAAACCACGGTTTACACGGCGCAAGGTGGGTCACAACATTATCAATATCAACGCGGCGATCCAACGATTGATGCGAACGCCGATCTTTATGCGGTCAACCCTCAGTCGCTTCGCTTTTATAATAGTAACTCCACCGAGTCGGGCGACGATTCGTTGAGCGTGACCTACGACCGCGATGATGCCGAATTTTCTTTGTCCTTTCTTGATGACGCGGCAAGCGTTAGCATTGAGCGTCTTTACCAAGATCCCGGCCATCGCACGGCTTTCGGCGGGTTGGAGGAACCACAAGGCGGCAATATCGACTTGACGAGCGAGAGCGTGTTCTACATCGAAGGCGGCTCTGTGACTGGTTTGGTCCGCCCGACCGACAGCCATCCCTACCCGTGGGTGCTTGCGGAGGGGTTTGACTCGGGTGTTGCCGACAGCACGACCTTCTTCTATCAAAAGCCCGGCACGACGACGCGCTATGTGACCTATGCCGGGTATGTTCGTAACCAATACAACGTAACGGCTCCCACGACGGGACCGATCATATATGCCTTCGAATTCGATCGCGGTGCGTTGGTGTTTGGCGAACAAACTTTCCGTCAGGACGCCCCGCAAGTGGGTAGCGGCAGCTATAGCGGGACGATGCTCGCCACCATGATTTTCAATGACCAGTTCGATCAAGGCGAAGGCAACAGCTATTTTCAGTGGGTCTTTGGCACCGCCAATGTGAATGTCGATTTTGCCGCCACAACCTTTAACATCAATATGACGGGCCAGGTCGGCAGCGCCTTTAACGACGTCGATCAAGCCTTGGTCGCGCCCATGCCGCAAGGTTCAATTTTCAATGCGACGGGCAATGGCCGCTTTGACGGCGGATTGCCGATTTACCGCACCTTTAGCGGCGGTTTTAGCTCGGCTTCGTTCACCCGCCCTGACGGTTCAACCTTCGTTTTGGCGCTTGGCGATCCATATTCATCGGCAAACACTATAGATGGTTCCTTTTATGGGCCCGCAGCAGAGGAAATCGGCGGAACGTTCCGTGTGAGCCATGGTGGCGCGGATACCCGCATTGATATTCTTGGCGTGTTTACAGGCGACTGATGCGCGCGATCAAAACTCGGTTTCGGGCAATGGCGGCTGCATTCGGCTTACTTATTACGGCACTTCCCGCAGCAGCCCTTGCTGCACCAGCGGATGAGGTTGCCATTAATGTAGCCAATGCCGCCGCATTGGAAAACGATGTAAAGAGCGACAGCGCTTCTCCGGCAACGGCGACGACGCCGGTGCTCGCCCCTGCAGCCGTGCCAAATGTCGTTCCCACGCCAGCGACGGTCAAACCTGCGGTGCGCGCCTGCGAAACCGATGATTGCAGCGTCAAAGTGACCGCAACTTTTGTTGTCCAACGCGCCGAGCAACTCATCATAGCAGGGCACTACAAAGAAGCGCAGCCTTGGCTGGACATGCTTGCGATTGCTCCAGATTTCGCGTTGGAATTTCATTTTCTTAGCGGTCTGATGGCGATGGGGTTGAACGACTTCGCGACGGCGGAGCGTCACTACCGTGCGATTTTGGATAAAGATCCGTCGCAAACGCGCGTGCGCCTTGATCTGTCTTACGCTCTTATGCGCCAAGGCAAAACCGAGGCTGCGGACTATCATTTGCGCTTGGCCGAGCAATCGGGCGACCTTCCCGATGAATTGCGGACCACTGTGCGCACCGCTCGGTCTGCCATCCGTGATAGCAAGTCGCATCGCTTTTCCCTCAATATCGGTATCGCCCCCGATTCAAATATCAATAGCGCCACAAGCGCAGAGACAGTCGACATCAACTTAGGCCCATTCTCGCTGCCGTTGACGTTGAATGACGATGCGCGCAGCCGGTCGGGCGTTGGCATAACCGCCAACATGAGTGCGGCGGTTCGTTTGCCTCTATCGGATACCGTCAACCTATTGGTGGAGGGCGACGGCAATGCCGTAAATTATCAAGGCACCACTGTAGATGATTATCAGGTGCAGTTTGCCGCTGGTCCGGAATTCCGCCTTGGCGAAAACACCCGCGCCACGGTGCAGGCCGTCGGCACGCAGCGTTGGTTTGGTGGGAAGCAACTAAGCCGCAATTACGGCGTTCGCGGCGATATTCAATTCGACCTCAGAGACGGCGGCGCAATCGCCGTTCGCGCCGACGCGCAGCGCAGCGAATTTTTTGAATCAGACGGCTATGACGGGTGGAGCTACGGCACGACCGTCAGCTATGAGCGCGGCCTTGCCAAAGGATTTTCTTTATCCACCAGCGTTTTTGCCCGGCGCAACGATTTTATTGGTCCCGCCAACGCCAATTGGTCGGGCGGTGTAGTCGTCGGGGTTGGCGGCGAATTGCCTTTGGGTTTCAATGTTGGTGCCTCCGCCGTGGTCAGCTACGCCAAGTTTGACGAGCCCGATTATCTTTTCAGCTTCGACCGGCGGGAAGATGTCCGCTATAGCGCACGCGCCGTGGTCGGCAATCGGTCGGTCCGCGTGTTGGGCTTTTCCCCTTCGGTCGAGTATAATTACACGCGCAACGAGTCCAATTACATCTTGTACGACACCGATCGCCACCGCGTGGAATTCAAATTGGCGCGGTATTTCTAAGGCCATCAATCGATACAAAAAAGGGCGCTACCTAATCGGGAGCGCCCAATTTTGTTGCACGCGAAATCGGGTTTCAATTGCGCAGTTTGAGGCCGGAAATTATCCCCAATGCAAACGTAAGGCAAAGCGCCATTTGAATCTGGCTGTTGCCGGGTGACCATCCAAATGTGTCATGGCCGTAAAAAACAACGCCCAGAAAAAGCAAGGTTGCAAGTCCTACCATAATTTCATCACCCCTTCCAAAACGCGCGCTTACGCCGCGAAGTCAGCGTAGAAAGATAGCAGCCGTTGGTTAATCGATTGATAACTTGAGGCTGGCGGCAACCGGCCTTTGCACTTGCATCCATAATCGCCACGCGTATAGCAGCGGGGAAAGTTTCACCGCTAGGTCAATGAGGTATTAATATGAAAGTGCGTGTTTTCGTAACGCTAAAAAATGGCGTCCTTGATCCGCAGGGTAAGGCGATCCATCACGCGCTGGAGGGGCTTGGATTTACCGGCATCAATGATGTCCGCGCGGGGCGCTTAATCGAACTTGATGTCGCCGAATCCGTCGAAGATGCCACCCTTGATGCGATGTGCCAAAAACTGTTGGCGAATATGGTCATTGAAAATTATCGCATTGAAAAGGTCGCGCCATGAAAGCCGCGGTGCTTCAATTTCCTGGCTCAAACTGTGACCGAGATATGGCGGTGGCACTGCGCCAAATCACAGGTGCCAATGTTGAAATGGTTTGGCACCGTGATACGGATTTTGCCGTTGCGCCCGACGTAATCGCTGTCCCTGGCGGATTTTCTTATGGCGACTATTTGCGTGCCGGGGCAATGGCCGCACGATCGCCCATTATGGGGGCCGTTATCGCCGCTGCGGCGCGGGGAGTACCCGTGCTTGGCGTTTGCAATGGGTTCCAAATCTTAACTGAAGCAGGTCTGCTGCCCGGCGCATTGTTGCGGAACAGCGGCGTTAATTTTGTGTGCACCGACGCGGCATTAACCGGCGAAAACAATGCCAATCCTTTTCTGCGAGGATATGATTTGGGCGAAGACATCAGCCTTCCCGTCGCGCACCACGATGGCAATTATTTCGCCGATGCCGAAACTTTGGACAGGATCGAGGGGGAAGGCCAAGTTGCCCTGCGCTATGCGTCGCCGATTAACGGATCCGCGCGCAATATCGCGGGCGTGACGAATGCCACTGGCAATGTGCTTGGCATGATGCCGCATCCTGAACGCGCAATCGACCCCGTCCATGGCGGCACGGACGGGCAGCGCTTATTCGAGGCTCTGGCCGGCGTTATGGTTGGTTAGCGCTGGCTTTGCGGGTCGCTGTTGACGGAAAATCACGCCTCCAAATGCAAGCAATACCGTTGGCCAGAATAATGTATTGATGAGATCATGCAAGTGATCGTGCGCAGCCAGCATCGCAAACAGGCCGCCTTTGCCCGAATAGTCCAAGACCTCGCCCAAAAAGGCAAAGGTGAACGCAATGAGCCACGCCACTGGCCCACTCCACGGCCGATTTCCGAAGATAAAGCGCGCGCCCAAAAATAGAAACAGCCCAAAATAAATGTGCAGCGCATCGCGCGCCAGTCCGCTGCTCTCCATTACCCAGACTTTCCAATCCTGAAATTCGGTCGGTGTAATGATGTAGCGGTAAAAATATTCCATCACATCGTTGTCCGAAACGGCGAAAAGTCGGTGTCGGTGTCGAACACATCGACACCTTCCTTACGCTTCAGAACATTGACGACGGCATAGGTTACTGGCGTCAGCAAAGCCTCCCATGCAATTTTCAAAGCCCAATTGGTCACCATTACCTCAACCAATTGCGCATTTGACCAGACGCCATAAAATGCAATCGGATAGAAAATCAGGCTATCGATACCCTGCCCCACCACCGTCGATCCGATAGTCCGGCTCCACAAAGCACGCCCTTTTGTCCATATTTTCATCCGTGCCATGACCAGGCTGTTTATAAATTCCCCCGCCCAAAATCCGGCGAGCGACGCAATGACGATGCGCCAAGTTTGGCCAAAAACCGCTTCATATGCGGCCTGCCCCTCCCACCCATCGGCAGGGGGCAGAGCAACGACAACATAACTCATCATTGCCATGAAAAGGAGCGCCGCAAAACCTGCCCAAATAACGCGCCGCGCGCGGCCGTAACCATATACCTCAGTCAGCACATCACCAATGACATAGCCCAACGGAAAAAACAAAATTCCCGCGCCATAGATATATTGCCCGCCGAATAGCGAGACCTCGCTCAATTTTGCGGCACCAATCAGGTTGGACAGCAGCAACACCGTGACGAACGCCGCCATCACCAGATCATAATAGCGAAATTGGTGCTTGCCGATATCGCGCGAAGGAATCTTTTCGATCGTGTCCATGTGCCATGGCATAGCGGGTTTTCATTACGCCGCAAACGCTCTATGTCGAATGCGGCGTGCGCCCGTAGCTCATCTGGATAGAGCGCGAGACTTCTAATCTTGAGGCAGCAGGTTCGAGTCCTGCCGGGCGCACCAACTATCCCATGTTTGTAAGTCGATGTCAGCCTTTTCCAATAAACGGCAGCCCACCGAACGGGTTCGATTGGCGCATCAAGCGGATATCGCATTACGAAAATTGGAGGCCCGAGCCGGAATCGAACCGGCGTGCACGGATTTGCAGTCCGCTACGTCACCACTCCGCCATCGGGCCTTCCTGTGGAGCGGTCAGCCTTTTGCACGACGCGATGATTGCGTCAATCCCCAAAGCGGCGAGTGAAGAACGGCCGGCGAACGCAACTTGGCCCAAAAATTGTGCCATTATCGTGATTTTAACGGCACACGGAGTAATCGTTGTCCGTTGCACCTTTTAACAACACCCTAGGCGACCACATCAGGATGACGAAGGCATGATGAACTTTCCATTGGCGATACTTGCCGCGATGGCAATCCCGGCACCTGCTTTGCCAGATGCTGCAGCGGTCCAGTTTAACGCGGAAACGCGATACTCGCCCACCTATTCGTCCGGCTATTATTATGCCACGCCGTATTCGGGATACACCTCACTGCGTTATTATGGCAGCCTTTATACCGCGCGCAGATATGGTTGAGGCTGGCGCTTAACGCCCACGCTTCCCCTCGATTTCCAATATGCCACGTTCAGCGGCGGTTTTGCTCATCGATTCGGGTGGCGCAGCAGCAGATATTTCGCGTAGGACCAACAGCGCTTCATCAAACCGCCCGTTGTTGGCATCATGCATTGCCATATAGAACCGCGCGCGATCGTCATGCGGATCACGCCGTAGGGCTTCGGCAAAAGCGGCAACGGCTTCGGGAGGAAAACCGGGCTGCTGCGATTGCTTAATCCGCGCTTCACCAACGATGGACCAGACCATGGGTTGGTTGTCATCCATGGTCAACGACTCCAGCCAAACTTGCTCCGCCTCCGCAAAGCGTTCGAGATAATACAACATATCGCCCAGAGCATTGCGCGCCCGGATGTCCTTGGGATTGGCGGCGACAGTTTCCTGTAGGGCCGCCAACTTCAATTCCATCTCAGCCACATATTCGGCCACAGTCAGGATATTGGTGCCCTGTTGTCCGCGCTTGAGCGCGCTAAAGACAATCAGGCCAATCATTAATGCGGCGATCAATAGGCCGAACAGTATGAATTTTTTATGCCCTTGCGTCACCAACACATCTCCGCACGCTCAAATATGCTTACCAACGCCTATCGAAATAGCGTTAACAGAGTGTTGCAATTCGCCAATTGAACCGCCGAAACTTGCCAATTTCCGCGATCTGCGGCGTATTCCCCTCGCCCATCGATTGCCCCAAAGTGAGACACGCGCACGCACGGTGGGCCATGATACAAGGAGTTATTTGGCAGACCGCCCGAAATTCTGGTAAACAAAGGCTTAACCCGATGACTCGCGGAACTGTTCTGGCGGGTAAAATGGCGTGAGGAGATTTGTGATGAAATCGGTGATATTGGCAGGAACGGCTGCTTTGGCATTGGCCCTCCCCTCCGGCGCGCACAGCTTTGTTGGAAAAGGCAGCGATCATCCAATGCTGCAAGAAGGTGCGCGCGAAAATGCCACCCGTGGCAGCGGGCACGTGCGCAGCGGCCATGGCGCCGGACGCCCGCGTGGCCAAGTTCGCTCGCAAACACATGGTCGTTCCGGTCATGTGCGCGGGCACAATTGGGGACCACGGGTTCAGGGGCGCTGGCACGCGGGTATGCGTGCGCCGGGCGGTTGGGGCGGATATCAGCGTCCCTTTGTCGGCTATCAACTGCCACGCTATTGGGTGAATCCAAGCTATTACATCATAAATTACGCCAATTATGGATTTCAGGCACCGCAGCAGGGGTATCAATGGGTGCGGTACTATGACGACGCCGTGTTGACCGATCCCCGCGGACAAGTCGTCTACGCTCAGCCCAATGTGCAATGGGAGCAATATGGAGATACCTATGCAGAGGCTGAATATGGCGCATCGGTCTCAGCGGATGACGGTTACACTTGGGACGAGCGGGACTCGGTTTACGCAAGCAATGGACCCACCCCCGCTCCGTATGGCACGACCTACGAGCAACCGGCACAACCAACGTATGTTTCGCAACCGGTCAGCAATACACCGACTTATGATCCATGCGTTCAACCTTATGCGGCATCTGGCCAGGTCTACGACCGTTCCAGCCGCGCCAATTGCACAACCGATGGCAAGGGATATTCAAAGGGATATACCAAAGGACAAGCCGCAACGGTGACGGTGCATACCGCTGCACCGCAACCGACGTATCAACCGGCTCCACAGCCTAGCTATCGTCCCGCACCAGCGCAAAATTATTATCCCACCCCTGCCCCGCATCCGCACCCGATGCCGCCGCAACATTCAGGCCACGGCTCAAGGCAGCCAGTATACTACGTCCCTGCGCCGCAACCGATGTATTATTACGTCGTCCCGCAACAGCAGCAGGCGCAGCCCGTTACGACTACCGTTGTCGTGAATGCGGGCGGCGGCTCATACGGCACTGTAACGGAAACAACGACCACCGTGACCGAAACCGAATATTACGCAGCGCCGAAGAAAAAGCGCTACACCAAGGCGAAAAAGAAGCCCAAGGCCAAATGTCATTGCAACTAGGCCCTTTGGTGTTGACCGAATACAAAAAGCCCGCTGTTGCCAGCGGGCTTTTTTGTGGTTTCGACTAAACCTAACGGCAGCAAAACGATCTAGAGAATTTTCAAGCGAGTGCGGGCTGGTGGGCGCTAACGGGCTCGAACCGCTGACCCTCTCGGTGTAAACGAGATGCTCTACCAACTGAGCTAAGCGCCCCTATAAGGGACCAGTCATCCCGCCGAAACGGGCCACCCACCGAAGCAGGCAAGTGGTGGACAGGGCTGGATTCGAACCAGCGTACGGTAACCCGGGCAGATTTACAGTCTGCTGCCTTTAACCACTCGGCCACCTGTCCAACCAGAGAGCGCCGGATATTGTATCCCGCGGGCCGTGAAGGCGGCTCAATGGCGAAACGGCCGCCACCTGTCAATGGCCTAACCGAAAAAAGTGGGGGAGCCGTTAACGCCGCGCGCCAACGTTCCAAGATTTGCGCGATGGCGGCGATACATTCGTCCGTTAGAATGTTTCGCGTTGGACTTACCCGGATCCAAGCGGACAGCTGCCGAACAGCACACACTTTGCGTAACCCATCTAAAGACCTAGCGGAGGATTTATTGGGTCGCGACGCTAAAACCCAAATGATCGAACCATAAGGTACGGGGTGATCCTCTGCCGAACCCGTCTCCATTTTGTGGAATGCGGACTAACTTATTATGCGGGGAAAATGCGGGGTAGAAATCTTGTCTTTCATTGCACCAAATTTGATCTGGCACAATGCAGCCGATCGTTACGCATAGCATTCTTTATAACATTCAAGGCGATATCACTCGCTTGTTTTGGAAAGATAAGGCCATGCGCATTTTGTTTGTTCACCCCAATTACCGCTCCGGCGGGGCGGAGATTGCGGGGACATGGCCGCCCGCCTGGGTCGCCTATTTGACCGGACCGCTCAAGCGCGCGGGTTTTACCGACATTCACTTCATCGATGCCATGACCGAAGGTGTATCGGACGACGACTTGCAAGCGCGCATGGCCGAACTTCAACCCGATGTCGTCGGTGTCACGGCCATCACTCCCTCCATCTACGCCGCCGAGCGCGTACTGGAAATTGCCGCGCTGACGGTGCCAAAAGCAGTGCGCGTGCTGGGCGGCATCCATGCGACCTTTATGTATCGGCAAGTGCTGACCGAGGCCCCGCATATCGATGTAATCGTGCGCGGCGAAGGCGAAAACATAGCCGTCGAATTGATGCGCACGATTGATGAGGGCCGCTGGCCGAAGGACGCAGGGTCAATTGCGGGCCTTGCCTACCGCGATGGGACCAACATCATCGCGACTGAGGCGGCGGAGACGATTAAGGACATGAAATCCATATCGCCCGATTGGGACATATTGGATTGGAAGCAATATATCTATTTGCCACTGAACACCCGCGTTGCCATACCAAATCTGGCGCGCGGGTGTCCGTTTACCTGTTCCTTTTGCTCACAATGGAAATTCTGGCGCGATTATCGCATCCGCGACCCCAAGGATGTGGTCGATGAGATTCAGGAACTGCACGAAAAGCACGGCGTCGGCTTTTTCATTCTGGCTGATGAGGAACCGACGATTAACCGCAAGAAATTCATCGAATTTTGCCAGGAGCTGATCGACCGCGGCCTGCCCGATAAAGTGAAATGGGGCATCAATACCCGCGTCACCGACATTTACCGCGATCGCGAACTCTTGTCCTTTTACCGCAAAGCGGGTCTTGTCCATGTGAGCCTGGGCACCGAAGCGGCGTCGCAATTGAAACTCGACATGTTCAACAAAGAAACCAAGGTTGATGAGAATAAAAATGCCATCCGCCTGCTGCGCGAAGCGGATATCTTTGTGGAGGCGCAATTCATTGTCGGCCTAGACAATGAAACCGCCGAGACTTTGGAAGAAACCTACAAAATGGCTTGGGATTGGCAGCCGGACTTGGCCAATTGGGCAATGTATACGCCGTGGCCCTTCACCCCCTTGTTCGAGGAATTGAAGGACAAGGTGGAGGTTCATGATTTCAGCAAATATAACTTCGTCACCCCCATCATGAAACCCGCCGCGATGGAGCGGGGTGCGTTGCTGAATGGCGTCATGAAAAATTACCGACGTTTCTATATGCAAAAGGCGTTGTTCCATTATCCATGGCGCGGGACGGGCTTCAGGCGGCGCTATTTGCTTGGATGTCTCTATGCCTTCCTGCGCGCCGGGTTTCGGAGGACGTTTTATGACCTTGGCAAGGCGGGATATTGGGGGCCGCAAACGGCCAAATCGGTGGACTTCCACTTCGATACCAAGCGCGAATTGGTCGAAGATGCCGCCTCCGATTGGGACACCGCCGCCGACCGGGCCGCACGGGCAAAGGAGCGTCGCGACGCTGTGCGCGATCAAATGAAGGCGCGTGCGGTGGACCGGATTGATGTCGAAA
>JBGSOJ010000128.1:0-2606 GCA_041739175.1 Sphingomonadaceae bacterium | reverse complement strand
TCTAATCACCGTCGCCACGGGCAAGGACACAGGCAGGCTTTGCACATCGGCATCGTGCACCGCATAGCCGTCCATCGCGCTTGTCGCACGCACTGGTGCATCGGCGCGCGCGGTCAAATCGGCGGCCAGAACGCGCGCGGTGGCTTGGGGGAAGGGAATGCGCTCCACCGCCAATGGTTGCGCAACCGCCGCCGCCAACGCCGCCGCCGCGTCGAAGCCAATCACGGCAGGCTGTCCCAACGACCCGACTTGCCGCCTTCCTTTTCGGTGACTTCGATGCCGCCAATCACCATGGTCCGGTCCACCGCTTTCAGCATATCGAACAGCGTCAAACCGGCGACCGATACCGCCGTCAACGCCTCCATCTCCACGCCGGTCACGCCATTGGTGCGCACCATCGCCTCAATGCGGAAGCCCGGCAAGGCGGCATCAGGCGTAATCGTCACCGCGACTTTGGTCAGCGGCAGGGGGTGGCACAGCGGGATTAAATCGGCGGTGCGCTTTGCCGCCATAATCCCTGCGAGCTCGGCGGTGGCAATCACCGCGCCCTTGGGCGTGTCGCCGCGCAATGCCGCTTCCAAAGTTTTGGGCAGGCAGGTCACATGGCCAACCGCGACAGCCATACGTTTGGTTGCGACTTTCCCCGTCACATCGACCATTTCCGCGCGGCCATCGCCGCCGATATGGCTAAGCCCGCTCATGCGCACAGCCCCCTAAGGCGCGGGATCTGCCCGGCGACGGAACAGGGGCGGTATCGGCTGTCGAAATGATACACCAAAATATGGTCCCACGCATCGCGGCACGCGCCGGGGGAGCCGGGCAGGCAATAGACGAAGGTTTCTTTTGCCTGCCCCGCAAACGCGCGCGATTGCAGGGTGGAGAGCCCGACAGTGCGCATGCTAACCTGATGAAATATGGCGCTGAACCCGTCCATTTCCTTGTTGCATAAGGGACGCACAGCCTCGGGCGTGACATCGCGCGGGGCAAAGCCTGTGCCGCCGGTGGAGAGGATAATATCGACGCCGGCATCCGCGATCCACGCACGCATCTGCGCCTGTATTGCCGCCACATCGTCGGCCACAATCGCGCGGCCTGCAAGAATATGCCCCGCGGCCGTCAGCCGATCGGTCAGCGTATCCCCCGACCCGTCATCCGCTGCTGTGCGGGTGTCGGACACCGTCAACACCGCGATATTGAGCGGGTGAAACGTCCGGCTTTCGTCAATGCCTGCCATCATAAGCTCCATGCCGTCACGCGGGCGTGGTCCGTTTCGGTGGGTTCGATCCAGCGTTTGCCGCCCGCCGTTTCCTCATATTTCCAAAACACCGCCTCGGTTTTCAAACGGTCCATCATATAAGCGACGGCGTCAAGTGCGGCGGCGCGGTGCGGCGCGGTTGCGGCGACAAAGACAATAGCCTCCCCTGGCAAGACGCGCCCGCTGCGGTGGGTGATATGCGCGTGGGCGAGGGCAAAACGCGCGGTGGCGGCGGCGGCAATGGCCTGCATCGAGGCAAGCGTAAGCCCACGGTAATGCTCCAACACCAATGCGGTAATGGTGTCGCCATCCTTGCCAGCCCTGCGCGCCAGTCCGGTGAAACTCGCCAACGCCCCCGCGCCATTGCTTTGCGTTTCCGCTTCGGCAAGCAAAATGGCGGGATTGATGGGCTCAGTGGCAAGCACAACGGCCATGGCTTAGCCCCCCGATAACGGCGGAAAGAACGCCACCGCCTGCCCCGCGCGCACGATAGCGCGGTCGTCCACAATGGCCTCATCGACGCACGCGCGGACTTTGTCGCTCGTGATGGCGTCGGTCAGCGCCGGAAAGGTGCGCGCCAAATGGCCGCGCACATCGGCAATCGACAGGCCGTCCTCTGCCACGTCCAATGTCACAGCCGCCGCCGCCGCCATATCGGCCAATCGCCCGCAAAGCTCCACCGTGAGAACCGCCATTGTTTAGCCCCCCGTTGCCGACATAGTGCGCACGCTTTGCCCGCCAATGCCGTCTGCGCCAATGGCAAAATCATGCCCGCGCGGCTTTATGCGCATTGCGCCTTGTATGGCGGCATCAAGCGCCGCATCATTCGCACCGCCCCGAAGAAGCGCGCGCAAATCGACGCGGTCCTCTTGGCCCAGACACAGATACAATTGCCCGGTGCAGGTTAGCCGAACGCGATTACAACTTGCGCAGAAATGGTCGCTTAACGGCGTGATAAAGCCCAATTCACCACCGGTTTCCTCCACGCGGAAATAGCGCGCTGGGCCGCCCGTGCGCTTGGTCAGCGGGGTGAGCGTAAAGGCGTCCGCTAACGCCGCCTTTACGCCGTCCAGCGGCAAATAATGATCCGTCCGGTCGCCATCGATGTCGCCCATCGGCATCGTCTCAATCAAAGTCATCGACAACCCGCGTGCGTGTGCCCAGCGGATATCATCGGCCAATCCCGCCTCATTCACCCCGCGTAAGGCGACGCGGTTGAGCTTAACCGACAGCCCCGCGTCCTGCGCCGCGTCAATCCCGCGCAGCACCGCCGCAAGGTCGCCGCCGCGCGTTAGATCGGCAAACAGCGCGGCATCGGTGGTGTCGAGCGACACATTCACCCGCCGTACCC
>JBGSOJ010000123.1:0-3002 GCA_041739175.1 Sphingomonadaceae bacterium | reverse complement strand
CATGCCCGCGGTGTTGGAAAGCGTGCCGCCGGTGGCGATCTTCCTGTCCTTCGCCGCGATGATGGCGGTGCAGCTTCTATGGGTGCGCGCGGTGATGCCGGAGACCAAGGGCCGGTCGCTGGAGGATCTGAACGCCGCCTGAAACTCCCTTGCAACCCGCATAAAACCTATATTGCAATCGATTGTTGCAATTTGCCCAAATTCCTCTAGCCTGCCCGAATCAAAAGGCCCATCATCGGCCAAAAGAGGGAGAGGATTATGGCGCACGCCGCGGGCATGAGCATGGAAGCCGACTTGAGCAGCGGGCGCAAACCGCGCCTGTCCTTGTGGCGCATTTTGGAGATGAACCTCGGCTTTTTCGGCCTGCAATTCTCCTTTGGCCTGCAACAGGGGAATATGGCGCCGATCTATTCTTACCTCGGCGCGGAGGAGGCGGCGCTCCCGATCCTGCAACTTGCCGGGCCAATGACAGGCCTCATCATCCAACCGATTATCGGCGCGATGAGCGACCGGACGAACAGCAAATGGGGCAGGCGTACGCCCTATTTCATCATCGGTGCAATCCTGTGCACGCTTGGCCTGTTCTTCATGCCTTTATCCCAAAGCATCATCATGGCGGCCAGCCTGCTTTGGATACTGGACGCGGGCAATAATATCACGATGGAGCCCTATCGCGCCTATGTGTCGGACCGATTGAACGAGGATCAACACAATGTCGGCTTCCTGACGCAAAGTGCGTTTACCGGACTGGCGCAGTGTTTGGCGCTGGGTACGCCCGCGCTTTTGGTCGGTTTATTCGGGGTTAGCCGCGATGCGCTGGGCGGGAACAACATTCCCGATACCGTCTATATCGTGTTCACCATCGGTGCGGTGTTGTCGCTGTCCACAATTCTTTGGTCGGTGCTGCGCGTCCCCGAACTGCCGCTAACCGAAGAACAGAAGGCGCATATCGATAAGCAGCCCAAAACGGTTAGCGCGACGATGAAAGAGATTTGGGACGCGATCAAGGATATGCCCACGCCGATGCGCAAACTCGGCATTATGATGCTGTTCCAATGTTATGCGATGGGCATTTATTGGACCTATGTCACTTATTCGATTGCGCGCAGCATCTACGGCACCAGCGAAGCGGTGAGCGATGGGTTCCGCCAAGCGGTGCTCGACAATGGCATGATGGGGGCGTTTTATAATGCCGTCGCGTTCGTCGCCGCGCTGGCGATGATGCCGTTAGTGCGCAAATTCGGCCCGCGCTATATCCATGCGGGCGCGTTGGTGTGCGGCGGTATTGCCATGCTGCTGATCCCGCAAGTGACCAGCACCTATTGGCTGTTCCCCGCCGCGATTGGCGTGGGGATATGCTGGGGCAGCATCATGGGCACGCCCTATGTCATGCTCGCCAGTTGCATCCCGCCCAAGCGAACAGGCGTCTATATGGGGATTTTCAATATGATGATTGTCATCCCCATGTTGCTGAACGCCGCGACCTTCCCGTTTTATTATGAGCCGTTGCTCGGCGGCGATGCGCGTAATGCGTTGATGCTGGCCGGGGTGTTGTTGGTGTGCGGGGCATTTGCTGTGCTGCGCGTCAAGGACAGCGAGTTGGGGACGGCGTGAGCCTACTCCGCATTGATACGGTTACGACCAGCCTGCTGCTGGAGCGCGTGGCAAATTCTGCGCCGCTCTGGCGCTATTTCGGGAGCAGGTTGGGCCAAAATGCAGGAGGGGCGGGCGCGGGGACCATTGGGGGGCTAGGGGATGGCCGCGCCCTCCCTTCTTTTCATCCTGACGCGCAAGCCATGCTGTCGCTGGTCCCCACCCATGGCAGCGGCTGGTTTGGGCCAGCGGCGGTGCGCGCGCATCGGGATGGCAAGCATTGGGTGCAACAATGGACCGACTGCGCGGAGGTGTGGGACGGCGACACGCTTGTCATTCGCCTGACCGATGATGTGTCGGGTGTGGTATTGGAGCAGCGGGTGCGGTTGGATGCGGCGACCGGCGTGCTGACATTATCGGCGCGGGTCACCAACATCGGCGCGGGGGCGTTGACCGTCGATTGGCTGGCGGCGGGAACCGTGCCTTTGCCCGCCCATGCCGCGTCAGTGACCAGTTGGCACGGGCGGCATAATGTCGAGTTTCAGGAGGAAACAGTGCCGCTGACCCGCTCGATATGGGCCCGGGAAAACCGGCGCGGGCTGACCAGCCATGAGGATTGGCCCGCCGCGCTGGTGACGAGCGAGGACGGCGTCATCGGCGCGCATCTGGCGTGGAGCGGCAACCATCGGCAAAGCATTGAACCGCTCGACGATGGGCGATACGCTTGGCAATCGGGCGCGTATCTCTCGCCGGGGGAAGTGATTTTGGCGGAGGGGGAAAGCTATACGACGCCCGAATGGCTGGTCGCGTTCGGCACCGACCGTAATGCCATGAGCCAGGCTTTCCACGCCGACATGCGCGCGCGCGTGCAATGGCCGGATGGCGCGATGGCCCCCCGTCCGGTCCATATCAACAGTTGGGAAGGGTTCTATTTCGACCATGATGAGGCGGCGTTGATGGCGCTGTCCGACTCCGCCGCTGCGCTTGGCGTGGAGCGGTTTGTGCTCGACGATGGCTGGTTTAAGGGGCGCGATGATGACACCTCGTCGCTGGGCGATTGGGTGGTGGATAGGCGCAAATATCCGCGTGGGCTTGGCCCATTGGCGGAGCATGTGCGCGCGCTTGGCATGGAATTCGGCCTGTGGGTGGAGCCGGAAATGGTCAACCCCGACAGCGACCTCTATCGCGCGCATCCCTATTGGGTGCTGGGGCAGGCGAGGCGGCGGGATGTGACGGCGCGCAATCAATTGGTGCTGGACCTGACCCGCGCCGATGTGCGTGAGTATCTGTTTGCACGCCTTTCTGAATTACTCGACACATTGCCCATTTCCTACCTAAAATGGGACCACAACCGCGTGCTGATCCATGCAGGCGAGCGCGCCGCGTTCAGTGCGCAAGTCGATGGCGCC
>JBGSOJ010000119.1:0-12326 GCA_041739175.1 Sphingomonadaceae bacterium | reverse complement strand
CATTGTGCGCATCCGCCTTCCCGAATCGGTTGCGGGCGTGGTGCGCGAAGGGTCCCCTGTTGAGGTCGCCGAACTGGCCACCGCTGGCGGTGAGCCGATCAAAGGCGCGATCTCCCGTATCCATCCCCTGGTGCAAGCAGGCCAGTTTGAGGCCGATGTTGCGCTTCCCGGACTTTCGGGTAGCTTGATTGGCCGCCGCCTGACGGTGCGCGTTATGGTCGGGCAACGCAAAGCCGTGGTCATCCCGCGCGCCTTTGTCATTAGCCGTTATGGCCTCAATTATGTCCGCATGAAGGGTCCCGATGGCCGCGCCGTCGAGGTGCCTGTGCAATTGGGCAGCGATGTGGGTGATAAAGTTGAAGTGCTCTCCGGCATCAAAGCAGGCGACGCCCTGCTCGCCCCCACCAAAACTGTTGCAGGTGCCGCACAATGAGCCTTCCGCTTGAAGAAAAATTGGTCGGCAGGGGCATTTCCGGTGGCCTTACCGCCGCAACGATCCGCAGCCCGCTGACGCCATTGTTGCTGCTTGCCGCGATTATCGTCGGCCTGATCGCCACCATAACCATCCCGCGCGAAGAGGAGCCGCAGATTAGTGTGCCGATGGTCGACATCATGGTTCCCGCCCCTGGCCTATCCACCAATGAAGTCGTCGAATTGGTCGCCAAACCCCTGGAAACGATTGTCAAAGGTGTGGACGGGGTGGAGCATGTCTACACCCAGGCCGAGGACAATGGTGTCATGGTTACGGCGCGTTTCCTAGTCGGCTCTGACCCCGAAGATGCGTCGGTGCGCATCAATAAGCAGATCGATGCCAATCGCGATAAGATTCCCGCTGGCGTCGGCAATCCCAAGATCAGCGTTAAGGGCATCAACGATGTACCGATTGTGGTGATGACGCTGTCTCCAAAGCGCGGCACGCCGGGGCAATGGGGTCCGGAGCAATTGATGCAAATCGCGGGCAAATTGCGCACCGAAATGGCGAAGGTCAATGACGTCGGCACCAGCTTCATTGTCGGCGGTCAGGACAATGTCGTCCGCATTACGCCGGACCCCGCCCGAATGGCGTTGCACAATGTGCCGATGTCGGCGATCATGGGGGCCGTAGGGCAAGGAAATCGCCGGCAACCGGCCGGAAATCTCCGCCAAGACGGCGCATCACAAAGCCTCATCGCGGGCGAGCAGCTTGGCTCGGTTGAAGCAGTGCGCTTACTGGCGGTCGGTTCGACCGTTGGTGGCACGGTCTTGTTGCAGGACGTCGCCAATATCTCCGTCGGCCCGTCGGAAATGCAGCAGCAAAGCTGGCGCTGGGCCAAGGATAATAAAGGCCAATGGTATCATGCCCCCGCCGTCTCGGTTGCCATTGCCAAGCGGGCAGGCGCCAATGCCGTGACCGTTTCCGAAACGGTCGTTGAACGCCTCGAAAGCCTGAAAGGGACATTGATCCCTGATGGCGTCACGGTCGATATTACCCGCAATTATGGCGAAAGCGCGAATGAAAAGGCCAATGAGCTGATTTTCCACCTTGCGTTAGCCACCGTCTCCATCGTGCTTTTGATCGTGTTCGCCATTGGCTGGCGTGAAGCGGCGGTGACGGCGATTGTTATTCCGACGACGATCATGCTGACCATGTTTGCCTCCAATATCATGGGCTTTACAATTAACCGCGTTAGCCTGTTCGCGCTGATTTTTTCGATCGGCATTTTGGTCGATGACGCGATCGTGATGATTGAGAATATCGCGCGTCACTGGGGCATGAACGATGGTCGCGGGCGGGCGCAGGCGGCGATTGACGCTGTGGCGGAAGTCGGCAACCCGACGATCATCGCCACTCTGACCGTTGTTGCCGCGTTGCTTCCCATGCTGTTCGTATCGGGCCTGATGGGCCCGTATATGGCGCCAATTCCGATCAACGCGTCGGCCGCCATGGTGTTTAGCTTCTTTGTCGCGGTCATCATTGCGCCATGGTTGATGCTGAAATTCGCCGGTAACGCGCCGGCGCATGGGCATGAGGAAGGGCATGTTGATAAGCTCGGGCGGCTCTATGGCCGGATGGCAGGGCCGATTATTGCGTCCAAACGCGCCAGTTGGATTTTCCTCATCGCGGTGGGCATTGCCACCTTGCTGGCATGTTCCATGTTTTATTTTAAGGCAGTGACGGTCAAATTGTTGCCCTTTGATAACAAATCCGAAGTGCAGTTGGTTATCGACATGCCGGAGGGCAGCAGCCTTGAGGATACCGCGCGGATTACCGAATTTGCGGCATCGGTCGCGCGCAGCCTGCCTGAGGCCGTGGCGATGGAATCCTATGTCGGGACCAGCGCACCGTTCAATTTCAACGGCCTTGTCCGCCATTATTTCCTGCGCGATCGGCCGGAAATGGGCGATGTGATGATTACCTTGTCGCACAAAGAGGAACGCAGCCGTGCCAGCCACGATATTGCATTGGAGTTGCGCGAGAAATTGGCGGCGGTGACATTGCCAAACGGGGCTTCGATTAAAGTGGTCGAAACCCCGCCGGGGCCTCCAGTGATGGCAACCTTGCTGGCTGAGGTTTACGGCCCCGACGCCGAATCGCGGCGCAAAACGGCGGCGGTGCTGGAGGGGATTTTCCGCTCTGTGCCCTATATCGTCGATGTCGATAGCAGCACCGGGGTGCAAAGGCCCCAGGTCGAATTGGTCCCCGACCGGTCGCGACTTGCCTTCTACGGCGTTCCCGAAAGCCAAGTGTTTGACAGCATTGGCGCGATGAGCGGTGTGCAAACGGTTGGCTACGTCCCGCAGGGCGATGGAGCAAGCCCCTTGCCACTCCAAATCGGACTGGCACAGGATCAGCGCAATCTGAATTCGTCCTTCCTCGACACGCCGGTGGCAGTGACGCCGACGGGACAAATGCTGCGCCTTGGTGATGTGGTGAGTGAGAAACGCTCCATGGGTGACTTCCCGCAATTCCGCCGCAACGGCCGCGCCGCGATTATGGTGACGGCGGAAATGGCGGGGGAATATGAGGCGCCGATTTACGGCCTCATGGCGGTGCAAGAGAAGGTCGACGCCTATGATTGGGCCAAGGCGGGGCTTGCCAAGCCGATCATCAGCCTAAACGGGCAGCCTGATGATGAAAGCGCCACCTCCATGCTGTGGGATGGGGAGTGGGAAATTACCTGGGCTACTTTCCGTGACATGGGTGCGGCGTTTATGGTGGCGTTGCTGGCCATTTACGCTTTGGTCGTGGGGCAGTTCCGCAACTTTAAGGTGCCTTTGGTCATTCTGACACCGATACCGCTCACGCTCATCGGTATTGTCATCGGCCATATGCTGTTCAACGCGCCGTTTACCGCGACCAGCATGATTGGCTTTATCGCGCTGGCGGGGATTATCGTGCGCAACTCCATTCTCTTGGTCGATTTCATCAACCATTTGAAGGGGCAGGGGCATAATCTGCGCGAAGTCTTGCTTCAGGCGGGGATGATTCGGTTCAAACCGATTGTGCTAACCGCGGCGGCGGCGATGATCGGCGCGGCGGTGATTTTGACTGACCCGATTTTCCAGGGGCTGGCGATATCATTGCTGTTCGGTCTGGCCAGTTCCACGCTGCTGACAGTGTTGGTTATCCCAGCGATTTACATCGTGTTGCGCGATAAAGGCGACGATGTGAAGGTATAGCGGTTTTAATCCACCATTTCGTAGGGGGCAGGCCCGTCGAAGGGAAAGGGGCGGAGAGGGCGATGGCCTTCTTCGCCCCTTATCTTTGGCGTGCCAACCTTATGGCAGCCGCCTTGCCCCAATGTTGGCGCTTTGGCGCGAAGGCCAGGGCAAAGAAAAACCGCCTGCTCCATAGGAACAGGCGGCTTTTCCAATAGCCTTAAGGCCGAAGAATTACTTCTTCATTGCGCCTTCAGCAGCGGTCTTAGCGGCATCAGCAGCTTCACCGGCTTTATCAGCAGCTTCGCCAGCAGCAGCAGCAGCTCCTTTAGCGGCGTCCATTGCGCCTTCAGCGGTTGCAGCAGCGGCTTCACCGGTTGCAGCAGCGCCTTCTTTTGCAGCTTCAGCAGCTTCGCCAGCAGCTTCGGTTGCGCCTTCAGCAGCAGCTTCTGCGCCTTCAGCAGCAGCTTCTGCGCCAGCTTCTGGGCCTTCAGCAGCAGCTTCGGTTGCTTCTTCGGCAGGTGCCGAGTTGCAAGCGGTCAAGGTCATTGCAGCAGCAGCTGCCATCGAGATTACAAATTTCTTCATTAGGCTTTCCCCTTTAAAAAGCGCACTAAGTGCATCGGCCTAATACTCGGGAATGGCAGGGCACTGCAAGCGATTTTATTCGGGTGAAAAAACATCGTTATATATCAATATTTTAGATTAAATAGCGTCGCCCCTAAGTACGATGAAGCGTGTATTTTTATCGATGAACTGAGGTGCAATTGCCCTGATTCGCAGTGCGATGCGTCATCCGTTCGTCGCATTTTTATTTGTCTACGCCCTTGATTTTCCCCCACTGCCGCGCGGCCGTATAGCCCAGATATCCGGTCGCAAACAGCGTATAGAGCGGTTCAGGCAGGCCGGTCAGATAGGCATTCATCGATTCGGCAATTGCGGCCGCGCTGCCTTTGGAAAACACCGCCAATATGCTGACCGGAATCGCGCCCAATAGCATGATATACATGACATAAAGACACGACGGCCGCGCGCGGCTGGTCCATGGGTCGGGGGATTGGGCCTCGGCAATAATCGCGGACAGTTGCGCCTTTAGGAGGTCCAACTCGCGGCTGCCTTCCAATTTCAGCAGTTCCAGTTTTGCCGCCTCCCGCGCGGCCTTGTCGGGGATGACTTTGTCAATAATCGACGCCAATGGGCCGATGAAGGTTTCAATAATCGCCATAAATGGATCTCCTTCGGTGGTGAAGGAGACCCATCATTCATACCCAGCGGCGTGTAGGACAGGAATTAGTCCTCAAAAATCGCCACCGCCCGCGTCCATCCCGCCGACGCCGCCTTAATTTTGTGCGGGAAGCAGGAAATCATAAAGCCGGTGGACGGCAACGCCTCCAAATTGTGTAGCTTTTCGATGTGGCAGTAGCCGATATCGACGCCAGCACGGTGGCCTTCCCAGATTAGCGTCGGATCGCCGGTTTCGCGCACCCGCTCCGCCGTGTAGTTGAACGGCGCATCCCAGCTCCACGCATCGGTGCCGGTAACGCGCACACCGCGTTCCAGCATCCACATCGTGCCCTCATAGCCGACGCCCGCCCCACGGCTGACATATGCGGGATCGGCATTGGCCAGCGCCATACCGGCGGATGTGTTGACGACGACAATGTCGAGTGGTTGCAAGTCATGGCCAATCCGCTTCAACTCCGCCTCAATATCGGCGGCGGTGGCGACATAGCCGTCCTCCATATGGCGGAAATCGAGCTTTACGCCGGGGTTGAAGAACCATTCCAGCGGCATTTCGTCGATGGTCTGTGAGGCGCGCGCGCCGCCGGGCAGTTTTGCATCCTGCTGCGGATGATAATGCCATGGTGCATCAACATGCGTGCCGCTGTGCGTGGTCAGCTTCACCCACTCCGCCGCCGCAAAGGGTTCACCTCCATACATTCCATCGACTTCGTCTTCGGTAAAGAACATCGCCATTTCGCCGCGCGTGTCGGCGTGTTTTTGATATTCGATATGCGGTTTCAGGAACGGCGGATCGCTGACCACATCGTTGCTGAGCGTCATCGAAATATCGATATAGCGGCGGGCCATGGGCCTTACTCCTTCAAAAAATCAGCCGTTGTGGCCGCCCAAGGTATCACCGAACCAGTCGGCGATATAGTCCACGGCAAAGGCATGGTTGTCCGCGCCGACGTGCTCTACCCCGCCTTCGCGTTCGGTGAACCATTTCAGTTCCCGGCGGGGCGAGTTGGTCAGTTGGTCAAAGGCCTGTTGCGCATAATCCTTGTTGATTTGGCGGTCGTGGATGCCATGCGTGACCAAGAACGGAACGGTGATCCGGTCCATATGCCCATTAAGGTTCATGTCCTTCGACTTTTCCAGGAAATCATCCATGTCGGTCGCGCCAAAGACCCAGAATACATGGCTCCAATAATGCGGCACGGGGTTTTCGCCCTCGCGTTGCATACGTTTGTATTGCACTTCATGCCAATTGTGGTTCGCCCCCCATGCGGCACCGCTGGCAAAGCGCGGCTCGTAAGCGACGGCACGCGGCGCGAAGTGTCCGCCCAAAGAAATGCCCGTCATGCCAATCCGCTTCGGGTCAACATCGTCGCGGGTTTCGAGATAATCGACCCATTTCGACGCCCATTTTTCGCTATGCGGTGTCGCAGGGATATTGTGCAGGCGCAAGGCCTCCCCCGTCCCCGGCTGATCGACGCACAAACTATGGATGCCGCGCTTTGCCAAGGCATTGGCGACGCCGCCCATCCACAGCATTTCCTTCATGCTGTCGAGGCCATTGCAATAGACCACACAAGGCGCAGGGCCATCCACCGCTGCCTTATGGAAAAGAGCGCTCATCGGGCGACCGTCATAGTCGATTTCGATGCGGGTAACGGGATCGCCGACCAGTTCGATGCCGCGCATGAAATTGGCAATGCCCTTCGTATAGGTTTCCATCCGCCCGGCGGAGCCCTGCGCCTGCATCCGTTCGCCGGTCTGGTAGTAAATCGCGCTACGCTTCAATTTTGCGCCAGCGGAATAGAGCCGCCCGGCGGCAATGTCATCTTCGGCAAGTCCGGTCAGCTTGTCCGCCATTTTCACCCATTCGACCATGAAGTCATGGGTGTTGGCATCCTCCCCCGCCTCTGATTTTGCCATCAGCGGTTTGATGATATCGACAATCTCGCCAATCTTACCGCCGTTTTCCATCGCAATGGCAACGCCGAGGTTCCAGACATAATTGGGAAACGGCTCAAATAACGCCATGATTTAATACTCCGTCGCGAGGAAAATGCCGGGGTTCGGCGCGGGATGCGGCATGGTTTGCGGCCCGCCCACGCCAATGCCCCATTGATCCATTGTGGTTGGCGAAGGCTCATGCACCTTTGCCTGATGCCCCTCGAAGTCCACTTCCTCCAATTCGGCGGTGTATTCTGTGACAAAGCCGTTGGGCGTCACAAAATAACTAAAGGTGTTATCGCCCGCCGTGTGGCGGCCCGGCCCCCATTGGATGTCGATTTTTTTCAGCTTCAACCGGCGAATGCCGCGCATCATGCCGTCCAATCCTTCCATGTCATAGGCGACATGGTTGAGGCATGGCGGCCCGGGCAAAATCGCAAAACGGTGGTGCGCGCTGTTGCAGCGCAGGAAGCACATGAAATCGCCCAGCCAATCGGACACCTTAAAGCCCAATACATCGCACATCCATGCCACCAGAGCATGGTGATCGGGGGAGTGCAGCACGATATGGCTGATCTTCACGGGCACCCCGTCCCAGCGCGCAATGCCGCGTGCGCCGCCGCGTGCGACATCGCTGGATATTTCCATCATCAACCCATCGGGCGAGAAAAAGCGAAAGCCATAGCCGCCGCCTGGCGTCGTCAAATCGTGCGGCGCGGAGACGATTTTTGCGCCCGATGCGGCGACCTTGTCATGCAGAGCGTCGACATCGGCGCGGCTGTCGGCGGCCAAGGCGATGACATCGACGCGGTTTTCGTCGCCCGGACGAAGGCGGACGACATGATGCTCATCATGCCCCTGCGCCTTGAACCAGGCCATGCCGTCGTCGGAGGGTACTTCTTCTAAGCCCCAAATCGGGCCATAATATTCTTTTTCAGCGGCCAAATCGGTCACGCTGTAACCAACATAGCGAATTTCGGTCACACGATTCATCGACATCATCCCCATCGGATTATTGTTTCACTGTGCCGGAAATCGCGATTGGCGGCGCGCAAGTCAAATGAATGGTAAAGATGGACGGGTATTGACCGAACGGGATAGACGCGGCAGCCACGCCCAAACGCGGCTGCCTTGATAAAGTTCGCTGTTAGGCTGGCCGGCGCGCGAACAGGCCAAATCCTCCGATAATGGCGTAGCACACCATCGGCAGGATAAATGCCGTCGCCAGACTGCCGCTGGCATCGGCAATCATGCCCGTGATCAGCGGAATGACCGCGCCGCCGAAAATGGCGATGTTGATAATCCCCGACCCGTCGGCGGCGCGCGCGCCCAATTTCTCACAGGCGAGCGAGAAGATCGTGGGGAACATGATCGAGTTCATCAGGCCAACAGCCAGAAGGCTGTATCCCGCGACTACGCCCGTGGCGCTGGTAGACAAGAGGATCAGCGCAATCGCGCCTACAGCAACGCCCGCGAGCACCAACCCCGGACTGACCAATCGGAGCACGGCGGAACCAATAAACCGCCCCACCATCGCGCCGCCCCAATAGACGAAAATTAAATCGCCCGCCGCCTTTTCGGTCAGGCCCATGACATGGCTTTGCATCAGATAGTTGACGATCAGCGAGCCAATCGCGACCTCTGCGCCGACATACAGGAAAATGCACATCGCGCCGTAGCTGAACCGCGTGCGGGCAAGCAGGTCGTTGCCGAAAAGCCAGACCGCTGGCGCGGCGAGCATCAGGATAAGGCCCGCGGCGTAATATTCATACACCGCCGCAACCGCACCCGCGATGATCAGGGCAAGGCCGATGGCATAGCGGCCCGTCGAAACCAAAGGTGTTTCGCTTACCGTGGCGGGATCATGCGGCAGGCGATTGCGGAACATCCAAACGGCGGCGGCAACAACGGCCAAAGCGATGGCAATGCCGATATAGCCATTCACAATCGCTTGGCTCTCCGCCGTGCGATAGGCGTCAAGCTCAGCGCCCGACAGATCAGCGGCCGTAACTGAGGCAAGCCCGCCTAAGATTAACGCAGAACCCACGATGGGGAAAATCGTCGTGCCCAATGAGTTAAACGCCTGCGCAAAGGTCAATCGGCTGTGCGTGGTTTCCGGCTTTCCGAGCATGGAAATCAGCGGGTTTGCGACCACTTGCACAATCACAACGCCGCTGGCCAAAACGAACAATGCGGCGAGGAACAGACCATAGGTTGCCGTGGTGCTGGCGGGGATGAAGAGTAAGCAACCGACGAGCATCACAACCAAACCGGCCACTGCGCCCTTCATATAGCCCAACCGCTTCACCAGCGCTGCGCCGGGGATGCCGATCACCAGATAGGCGGTGAAGAAGCAGAATTGCACCAACATCGCCTCAGTGTATGAAAGCGTGAAAAGCTCTTTCAGCTTCGGCAGGATGATGTCGTTGAGCGACGTGATGCCACCGAAAATGAAGAACAGCGCAAAGACGAAATAATTCAGTCCCGGCGCGTTGATTTGGTGGGTGTCCTCGCCGGCTTTCACTCCGGCGGCATTGGGGGCCATGGCCATGTCTCTCTCCCTCAGGTTAAGGCGGTCACAGGGGTGCGCCGCCATTTTTGTTAACGTTCACAATTTGAAGGGTGATAGCAGCCTAGGCCAAGATTTGAAGCACAAATTTGCCATCGTCGATCGTGACATACGTGTGCGAAAGTGAGCCAACCCTGCTGCGCAGCGAGGTGAATGATTTTTGGAAAAATGGCTCCCCGGGAGGGATTCGAACCCCCGACCAATTGATTAACAGTCAACTGCTCTACCACTGAGCTACCAGGGAACACTGCGCCCCCAAGCGTCTGGGGTGCAGCGCCTATAGCAGCGGTTTTTCTAAAATGGCAAGCCCATGTTTGCGATTTTGTTGCATGGGCCATCGGATAAACGACGCAATCGGCTTAGGATGCCGCGATTAAGTGATGAACTGCTCCATCGCAATCCGCTCATCCAGCGCATGTTCCGGATCAAAAAGCAGCGGAATGTGACGGTTGCGGTCAATTTCCACGCGAACGCGAAGGACATCGCGCACTTCGCGTTGATCTGCAACGGCGCTGACCGGGCGTTTGTTCGGTTCCTTTATCACAAACTCGACGCGGGTCGAATCGGGCAGGATTGCGCCCTTCCATCGGCGCGGGCGAAACGGGCTAATCGGGGTCAGCGCCAGCATTTGGCTTCCCAAGGGCAAAATCGGACCATTGGCGGACAGATTATACGCGGTGGAACCCGCAGGCGTCGCCACCAATATTCCGTCGCAGACCAACTCCTCAATCGCGCTGCGGTCATTGACCAGCACCTCAATCTTCGCCGCTTGCCGCGTTTCGCGGAGCAAGGACACCTCGTTTATCGCAGGCAGTTGTACCGTTCGTCCGTCGGCAGTGTCGGCCTGCATAATGAGCGGGGCAACCTCAAACCGTTTGGCCCGCTTTAATCGCGCCATCAAATCATCGTCTTCCCAACCGTTCATCAAAAAGCCGACTGTGCCGCGATTTAGGCCATACACGGGCCGGATATGGCGGCTTTCCAGCATCGTGTGCAATGTCTGCAACATGAAGCCGTCACCGCCCAGCACAATGACCATGTCGGCGGTATCGAATTCAGCGAAATCATAACGCGCGCGCAAAATTGCCTCGGCCTCTTGCGCGGCTGGGGTGGGGGAGGCAATGATGGCTATGGTTTGCATGACACGTGCGCCTCTCTAAACGGCCGCCGCCCTATGGCGCTTTTGCTGGCTTAGCCATATGCATATATGGCATGACAAGGTTCACGCAACCATTTGATGGTATTGCGCATGACGCGCGATTTTTGCGCGGATTAGCCTGCAGGATTTTTGATGCCCGATGCGAAACAGATGAGTGCCGGACATTACGGGTTGTCGGCCAATGCGATCGGGACGCGCGAATTGCGGCTTTGGATTGATGAAGTGCTGGCGCGCGGGGTGCAGCCTTCATTGTTCTTTGTCCAGTTGGACCAATTGGACCTTTTGAACGACAGCTATGGGCGGCAAGCGGGCGATCTGGTGCTGCTCCGCACCGCGCGGCGGTTGGCGGCGTTGGGGCGGAAACATGAGCTTGCCGATTGCCGGATTTTACGCACCAGCGGCGATCAATATTGCCTTTGTATTCCGGCGCAATTGCCGCCCGAACGCTTGGCCTTTATGGCCAATGAAGTCAGCGCCGAAATATTGCGTCCGCACGCAGTGGCCGGGACCGATATTCACATCCACGCGCAAACGGTGGCGGTGCAGGCGCATATGGGTGAAGATGGCGCGGCCATGCTGACGCGCGCGGCAAATGGCCTTGCGCAGGCATTGGCAAGCGATTTGGCGGTGCAGATTGCGGAGCCCGATATGGTATCGGATACCGCGCACAATGCGCGGCAGTTGGAAAAGGATCTACGCCACGCCATTGCCCGCGGCGAAATCAACGTCTGCTTCCAACCGCAATTTGACGTGGCCACAGGCCGTATCGTCGGTGCGGAGGCGTTGGCGCGGTGGAACCATGACCGGCTTGGCCCTTTGGGTGCCGCCGTCTTGTTCTCCGTGGCGGCGCGCAGCCAGTATCTGCTTCCCCTATCGCATTATATACAAGAGCGGGCGATGCACGCGGCGGCAGAGTGGACCGGCGCGTTATCGCATCTGCGCCTGTCCCTTAATATCACGCCGCAGGATTTGGCTGCCCCCGGCTTTGCAGCGAGCTTTCTGGCCAAATTGGACGCCAGCGGTTTTGCCCCCGCGCGGTTGACGCTGGAAATTACCGAAAGCGGGCTGATGCACGATGTTGCCGCCAACGCCGCCGTGCTCGACTATTTGCGCGGGCGCGATATGCGCGTGGCGGTGGATGATTTTGGCACGGGATATTCGAGCCTGGCGTGGCTAAAATCACTGCCGCTGGATTATCTGAAACTCGACCAAGGGCTAACCGCCGACATTATCAGCGATGATCGCGGGCGCATTATTGTGCAGGCGATAATTGCCATGGGGCAGGCGTTGCGGCTGAAAATCGTTGCGGAGGGCGTGGAAACCGACGCACAACTCGCGCTGCTGGCCGCCGAAGGGTGCGATTATTTTCAGGGGTTCTTGCGCGCGCCGGCTTTGGAAGCGGAGGCGTTTAAGGCGTTCGCGTTGGACGCCCTATCCGCGCCAACCGTTTAGCTTGGCCAGCCCACGCGAGATTTGCAGCGCGCCATTGAGCCGCCCCTTCGGATCACCCCATGCGCGGTTAATCACCATTTTGCTGTCCATGCGCAATTTGGCGGTTTCCCCCAATTTGCGCGTATAGGCAATTAAGCCTTCGACATTGGGCGGTCGGTCCTTGTGGAAGCTAACCAAAGTTCCCTTTGGTCCAACCTCAATTTTTGCGACACCGGCCAGCATCGCCATCTGCTTGATTTCCATCAGGATGAGCAGGTTTTCGGTGGGTTCGGGGAGCGCGCCGAATCGGTCGATCATTTCGGCGGCAAATTCCTCGATCCCTGC
>JBGSOJ010000109.1:0-2176 GCA_041739175.1 Sphingomonadaceae bacterium | reverse complement strand
TAATCGGTGCACCCGTCCGCGCGGCCAAGGGCGCGGCGGCGGGGGAATGGTCGCGGTGCGTGTGGGTGCACATAATCGCGGCTATCCGCCGCTGCCCCACCAAAGCGACAATTGCATCCAGATGAGCCGATTCCGCCGGCCCCGGGTCGATGACCGCTACATCCGCGCCGTCCGCCCGTCCCACCACATAGGTTTGCGTGCCGGTATAAGTATAGGCGCTGGCGTTCCCCGCGAGCAGGCGGGTGACCAAAGGCTCCATCGCCTCATGCTGGTACGCGGTCAGAGTGTCGGGCCAATCCTTCATGCCCTCCATGTGGCAGCACGCGCGACGAATTGCAAAGGGGGAGGGGGAGAAATTTGGGATTTGCCGCGTTTGACGCCGGACATTTTGTCCTATAGCGCACCCGATATGGCTTCCGATGTACAATCAAAATCAAACGTTACCATTATTGAAGGCGACTGCCGAGCCGTTCTGCCGACGTTGGCCGAGAACAGCGTGCATATGGTGCTCACTGATCCGCCGTATTTTATTGATGGTCTTGACGGTGATTGGAAAAAGGGCGGCGGCGATGCCACACGCGCAACCGGAAGCGTCGGCGGCCTTCCCGTCGGTATGAAATTTGACCCCAAGCAGGGCCGGGCCTTGCAGGCGTTTATGACCGGAATCGCGCACGAATGGCGGCGGGTATTGGTGCCCGGAGGGTTTGCCTTGGTGTTCAGCCAGCCCCGCCTTGCCCATCGCATCGCCGTCGCCTTAGAGGATGAAGGCTTTGAGATCCGCGATTTGATTGCATGGAACTTTACCCAGCGCGCGCAATTTAAAGCATTCAGCCTCGACCATTTCGTGCGCAAAATGGATATAAGCGAAAGGCAGAAAGCCCAACTCATCCAATCGATGGAAGGCCGCAAAACCCCGCAATTGCGCCCACAGTTTGAGGCGGTGATCCTGGCGCAAAATCCTAGGGAAGGCACATTCGTCGAAAACTGGCAACAATATGAAGTCAGTTTGATGGACGCGGGCGCGACCTTGGATGGACGTGCGCCATCGAATCTCATGACGTGCGAAAAACCGTCGGGTGCGGAAAGAAGTTTAGCGAATGGTCATTTAACCCCTAAGCCAATTCAATTGTTGCAGCACATGATTGAGCTATACACAAAGGAAGGCCAAACCGTTCTAGACTGCTTTTTAGGCTCAGGATCGACAGCGGTTGCGGCGAAAGCGACGAACAGGAATTGTGTGGGTATAGAAATAGAGCCAGATTACGCCACGATAGCGCGATCACGATTGGGGGAGATGAAATGGTAGGCATCCGACCAAGACAAATGGCGCGATTAGGCGAATTTCATCTGGAAGAAGCGATACTCGACGTTTTGTTGGACGCGCAGCATGGGAACGAATGCATAGGGGCGGCCGAGATTAGCCGCCGGGCGGGAATATTTCGCGAGGGCGGCGGCGGCGGTGGAAATGTTGCCGCCATGAATGACGCGATTGTCACAGGCATGCTGATTAAGCTCTTCAACGCCAATAAAGTTGAACGGTGCGAGCAAACACCTGGCGGGCGCGGCGGTTGGAAACTTACCGATGCGGAATTTGAGCGCCGCCGCGACGATGTCCGGTTGGATTAGTCTTATGGACTGTTACCCAATCTATTAATCGCGTCTTCAATCTAGAAAATATTCCACATGCGTTGCCGCGTCGCGCCCAATATACAGCGCGCGGCGGCCGGTGAAGCTGACGAGGTAAGACGCGCAACCCGCCGCCGCTGCTTTTGCACAAAAGCCGGCGTATGTGTAATCTGGGCCATTGGCTTGGGCCTCGTGGATTGCCGCCTGCATCGCCGCCGCGTCGAAAAGCGGGGCAACGAAGGTGGTGACAGCATGGATAGGCAGGGTGATATGCGCCCCATCCGCCGCAAAATAGGTCGCGCCACCAAGGCGGAAATCGACGCTATAGCCCTCAAATCCCGCACCAATTAGCGCGCTCACGATATCGGGGAAGGCCATGCTGTCGTCTTCCGCGCCCGCAAGACACGCCTTGGCAACCGCGATTTGCTCCTCCGTCATGTCTCAATACCCCGCCATCACCGCCAGTGCATTGGCGTGATAGTCCGCGCTGCCGAACATTTCCTCCAGCACGCGGTGGCGTTTCATGAACAGGCCGATGTCATACTCGTCC
>JBGSOJ010000090.1:0-1716 GCA_041739175.1 Sphingomonadaceae bacterium | reverse complement strand
CACCCGATGCCGCAGCGGCCGAGGCGCGGCTGACCGCGCGGGCTTTTTATGTGCTAAGCCTGACCGAAAAGGCAGGCAAGAGCGAGGCAAAGGGCACCGCGCGCGGCCTGTTCGGGCCAAAACGGATGAGCACCAAGGAATTGGCGCTGTTCACGCGGCAACTTGCCTCCCTCATCGGCGTATCGCCGCTGGCCGAGGCATTGCGCACGCTGGCGCGGCAAAATGAGAAGCCGCATCTCTCCGCCATCATCGACGAAGTCCACGCAGGCGTGACCGAGGGGCAGACACTGGCCGAGGCCATGGCGCGGCAAGAACGCAGCTTCCCCGCATTGTTCCGTGCGATGATCTCGGCGGGTGAAAACAGCGGGTCATTGCCGCTGATTACCGAGCGTTTGTCGATCTTGCTCGAACGCCAAGTTATCATGCGCGGCAAGATTATCGGCGCGTTGGTGTATCCGATTGTGCTGGCTTTGGTCGCGTTGACGGTGGTGGCGCTGTTGATGATCACCGTCGTCCCGCGCGTGGTGGAGCAATTCGACGGCGTGGCGCAGCAATTGCCGCTAATCACGCGGATTGTGATTGGCCTATCGGATTTTCTCGCGGGCTATTGGTGGGCGATTTTGGCGGTGCTGGCGCTGGCCGCCTTGGGGCTTTGGCAGGGGCTTAAGGTGCCGTCGTTCAAATATGGCTTTGACGCGATGCTGCTGCGCGTGCCCTTGCTTGGGAAGCTGCTCCGCAACCTGCACGGTGCGCGGATGGCGCGGACCTTGGCGACGATGGTGGCCAGCCGCCTGCCCGTGCTGGAGGGGATGCGGCTTACCACGCGCACCATCAACAACGCCGTGCTGAAAGCAGCAAGCGAGCAAATGGTGGAGGCCATTCGCGGCGGCGGCAGCCTGTCGGGGTCGATGCGCAACGCGGGCGTGTTCCCGCCGTTGTTGGTCTATCTGGCGGCAAGCGGGGAGAATGCCGGGCAACTCGACACTATGCTGGAACGCGCCGCCGATTATCTGGAGCGCGAATTTGACGATTTCGCCGCCACGGCGCTAACCTTGTTGGAGCCGTTGATTATCGTTTTCATGGGCGGCGCGGTGGCGGTGATTATCCTCGCCATCCTGCTGCCAATACTGCAATTGCAATCGCTTGTCGGCACATAAGGCCCATCTCTTTTTTCATCAATAAGGTTTTCATTATGCGCAAAAAACGTCTTACAATCGCCGCCGCCCTCCGTGCGAAACGGCCCGCCGCCAACGGTTTTACGCTGGTTGAATTGATGGTGGTGATTTTCATCATCGGTCTGCTCGCCGCTGTTGTCGTCATCAATGTCCTGCCTAGCCAGGATAAAGCGATGGTCGAAAAGGCGCGCGCCGATATCGCCACGCTGAACCAGGCGATGGAGATGTACCGGCTCGACAATATGAGCTACCCGACCGCGACCGACGGGTTGCAGGCATTGGTCACCCCGCCCGCCAGCCTGACGCAACCGGCGCGCTATCGCCCCGGTGGCTATATCAAAACACTGCCGAATGATCCGTGGGGCCGCCCCTATCAATTGCGCGTGCCGGGCAGCAAAGGCGCGTTTGAGGTGATTTCTCTTGGCGCGGATGGCGCGGTTGGCGGTGAGGGCGAAAACGCCGACATCGGCGGCGAATAAGCACGCCGGATGCGCCGCCCCACCCACTCCATCGCGCGCAACGGCTTTACGCTCGTTGAGCT
>JBGSOJ010000075.1:0-8793 GCA_041739175.1 Sphingomonadaceae bacterium | reverse complement strand
GATATCGTCCATTTGCGCGCGATTGTGCAGTCGATTGCGCCGCGAATCGACCGCCGCACCGCGGCTATACGCACCGAAATCGCGCGCGAACGCCGTTTTCAGGCGCAGGAATTGGTGGCGCGCAACGCCCTGGCAAAGGCGCGTGGCACGCTCGATACCCGACGCGACCAGTTGGCCGCAACGGAGGCCGGGCAAAGGGCGCAGGCGGGCCGTATTGCGCGCGATGCCGAGGCGGAGCAATTGCGCGCCTACAATCTGGGCGAACGTGCGCGTGATATTGTCGAGGCGGGCGAAAACCAGCAAAGCGACGGGGCATTGGCCGAAACCCTGGCGGCGTTGCCCCCGCCGAAAATGCGTGCCTCCGCCGATACTTGGCTCCGTCCGAAAAATGTGTACCGTTTGCCGGTCACCGGGCGATTGCTAACCGGGCTCGGTGAAGCCACCGATTTCGGCTATCGCGCACGCGGCCTCACCATAAAGCCGGCGGCAACGGGTGCCGTAGTTGCCCCGGCGGGCGGCAAAATCGTGTTCGCTGGCCGCTATCGCAGCTTTGGCGACATTGTTATCATCGATCATGGTGCGGGCTGGACCAGCCTGCTCACCGGATTGTCGGGGCTGACCGTCACAGTCGGGCAGGTGGTGAGCATGGGCTCCCCCGTTGGTGCGCCTGATTTGGCCAGCGCCGGCGTCACCGTTGAATTGCGCCGCGCCGGACGGCCAGTGGACATTATCGCTTTGCTGGAATAAGCGGAGCGAAAGGGGATTGCGGATGCTGCCAGTCATATTTGGCCTATCGGGATTGGAAATAACGCCGGAGGAAGCCGCGCTTTTTCGCGCGTGCAGCCCTGCCGGATTCATCCTGTTTGGCCGCAATGTGGGGACGCGCGTGCAGATGCGGGCACTGACCGACAGCCTGCGTGAGTTGACGGGCCGCGACAATCTTCTCATTTTAATCGACCAAGAGGGTGGGCGGGTGCAGCGAATGCGTGCGCCAGAATGGCCCGATTTTCCGGCGGGTGCGACGTTTGACACGCTGTACGACATCGCGCCGATTTCCGCGATTGAGGCGGCGCGGGTCAATGCGGCGGCGATTGCGCACAATTTGGCTGAGGTTGGCATTACCGCCGATGCGCTCCCGCTGTTGGATGTGCGGCAACCGGGCGCGCATGATGTTATCGGCGACCGTGCCTATGGCTTTGAGCCGATGCGCGTGGCGGCAATGGGTCGCGCCGTGCTAGAGGGGTTGGCCAAGGGCGGCGTGGCGGGGATCGTCAAACATATGCCGGGTCATGGCCGCTCGATGTGCGACACGCACACGGACTTGCCCCGCGTAACCGACGATGCAGCGGCGTTGGAGGCTGACCTTGCGCCGTTCCGTGCGCTTAACCACGCGTGCATGGCGATGACGGCGCACATTATTTATGAGGCGTGGGATGCGGAGCGACCCGCTACGCTTTCGCCCTTTGTCATTGACCACATCATGCGCGGCGACATTGGCTTTGACGGCCTGATTATGACCGACGATATTGATATGCAGGCGCTTTCCGGTCCGATCGCCGACCGCGCCGATGCGGCATTGGCGGCGGGATGCGATGTTGTGCTGAATTGCTGGGCGAAGATGGACGATATGGCGGCAATGGCGGAACGGTTGCCGCGCATGACCGACAAAGCGTTGGAGCGGTTGGAGCGCGCGATGACGGGCTTTGGGCCGATTTCGCCGGAACCCGCAGCATTTGACTCGTTGCTGGCGAAGCGCGATGCGCTGCTGGCGCTGAACGCTTAGAAAATGGACGCGGCCGAGGACGACTGGGATGCGCCGGTAACGGTTGCTCCGATACCCGATTTGGCACGTGAGGAATTGTTGACCATCGACATTGACGGGTGGGAGGGGCCGTTGGACCTGCTCCTCGACCTTGCTCGCGCGCAGAAGGTGGATTTGCTTAGCATTTCCATCACTGAGTTGGTGCAGCAATATCTCGATTTCATTGAGAATGCCCGTGCCCTTCGCCTTGAACTTGCCGCCGACTATCTCGTGATGGCGGCGTGGTTAGCGTATCTCAAATCCTCGCTCTTGCTGCCATCCGACCCTGCGCAAGAGCCATCGCCGGAAGAGTTGGCATTGCGCCTGCAACTGCGCCTACAACGATTGGATGCCATGCGGGAGGCTGGCGCGCGGTTGATGGCACGCGATCGCCTTGGCCGTGATGTTTTCCTTTGCGGCGCGCCAGAAGGGCTGCATGTTGGCAAATCGGCGGAGTGGACGTGCACCCTGTTTGATTTGCTGTCGGCTTATGGCCGGGTGAAGGCGCGCACCGCGCCGGTGCTCCATCAGGTATCACGGCGGCCCGTTTGGTCGTTGGAGCAGGCGGTGGCGCGATTGTCGCTGATGATCGGCGATGTGCCCGATTGGCGCGATCTTGCCGTGTTTCTGCCACAAATGAGTGACGCGGATTATGCGCGGTCTGCGCTGGCGTCGACCTTCACTGCCGCGCTGGAATTGGCGCGGACGGGACGGTTGGAACTGGCGCAGGATGGGGCGTTTGCGCCGATTCTGGTGAGGCCGATGCCATGAGCTTGCCGGATCACCTCCGCGCCTTAGAGGCGGTGTTGTTCGCCGCCGACACGCCAATGACGCGCGAGGCTATCGCGGCGTATCTGGGCGACGACATCGACTTGCGCGCCGCGCTCTCCGACTTGCAGGCGCAATATGCGGGCCATGGCATCGAACTTGTCGAGCGCGCTGGCCGCTGGCATTTCCAAACTGCGCCCGATCTCGCGCATCTGCTGCGCCGCGAATCATCGGAGCCACGCAAATTGTCGCGCGCGGCGGTGGAGACGCTTGCCATCATCGCCTACCAACAACCCGTCAGCCGCGCTGAGATTGAAGCGATACGCGGCGTGCAGGTGGCCAAAGGTACGTTGGATGTGTTGATGGAGGCAGGGTGGATCAAGCCAGCTGGCCGCCGCGAAGTGCCGGGGCGTCCCGTGATTTATGCCGTGACTCCGGCGTTTTTTAGCCATTTCGGGCTGGCGTCGCGGCGCGATTTGCCGGGCCTATCGGAACTGCGTGCCGCCGGTTTGCTTGACCCCATTGACCTTGCGCTGGAGGCGTTGGAAAGCCAAGCGCTTGAAGCCGTCGCGCCCGATACCGATATGGATAATAGGGGCGGGGATGACGACTAGCCGCTTTTGCGGTATATTACGCCGAAACACAGTGGCGCGGCGCATGAATTGCGCTTACTGCGCCATTATTATTAAGGAGATTCCACATGAACGTTGGTCCTTGGCAATTGATTTTGATTGCAGTCGTTTTGTTGCTTCTGTTCGGCCGTGGCCGAATTTCCGAAGTTATGGGTGATTTCGGCAAAGGCATTAGCAGCTTCAAAAAGGGCCTAAATGAGGCTGAAAAAGAAGCCGAGGCGGCGAAGCAATTGCCACAGTCGCCCGTGACCCCGACGGACAGCAATACCATCAAAACCGACGATAAAACAGGAGCCTAGCCGCGCGGTTCGACCGTTTGGGCGTTTGCGATGCTGGATCTGTCCTTATCCGAAATGTTGCTGATTGCGATTGTGGCGATTGTCGTCATTGGGCCGAAGGACTTGCCCTTGGCGCTATCCACTGTGGGCAAATGGGTCGGCAAAGCGCGGGCACTGGCGCGGCAATTCCGCATGGGCATGGACGACATGGTGCGCGAGGCGGAGTTGAAAGAAATGGAGCGCAAATGGGCGGAGCAAAACGCCCGCATCATGGCGCAGCATCCGCCCGAAAGTTTTAATGAGACAAATGACGCGCCGCCAATCGCGCCTGCGCTTATGGCACCTTTAGCGGCGGCTCCTGCGCTTATGACCCCCGACGACCCGCCGCCGCCTGCGTTAATCGAAAAGGCCGCCGCCGCTGAGGCGCACGCCGCCGCGCATGTCACCGACACCCCCGTCGACGAAGCAGATTTAATCGCGAAGCCCAATCTGGCCAAAGAGGCAGGTTCACCATGAGCGAACTGGACGATAGCAAAGCCCCTTTGCTCGATCATTTGATTGAGCTGCGCCGCCGGTTGATGTGGTCGATTGTGGCGCTTGCGCTGACCTTCGCGGTCAGTTTTTACTTCGTCGATTATATTTTTGCCATTCTTGTCAAACCGCTTGCCGATGCGTTTCCGGCGGGCGAAGGGCGGCTTGTCTACACCAAATTGTACGAGGCATTTTTTGTCGAGGTGAAATTGTCGCTTTTCGCGGGATTTTTCTTCGCCTTCCCCATGATCGCAACGCAAATTTGGCGCTTCGTTGCGCCGGGATTATATAAAAACGAAAAGCGCGCGTTCCTGCCGTTTTTGGTCGCGACGCCGGTGTTGTTTGTCGCTGGCGCGGCGCTGGCGTATTATATTGTGATGCCGACCGCGTTCATATTCTTCCTTGGATTTCAGGGGGAGACGGGCGGCCTGTCGTTGCAAGCGCTGCCCAGCACCGATGAATATCTTAGCCTTGTGATGCAGTTCATTCTGGCATTTGGCATTTCGTTCCAGTTGCCGATTTTGGTGCTGCTTCTCCATCGGTCGGGGCTTGTGACCTACGACCAATTGGTAAAGGCGCGGCGGTATATGATTGTCGTCGCGTTTGTCATCGCCGCGATCTTCACGCCGCCCGATATATTCTCGCAAGTGATGCTGGCTGTGCCTTTGATCCTATTGTTTGAGGGCGCTTTGCTTGTCATACGCTTTACCGGCGGGGCAAAACGCGATGCCGCGCTGGCGGACAAAAAAGAGGAGACCGAAGCGTCTGCTCCGGCCTCCTAAAGCGATGCCCTGCCCGGGGGGGTAAGGGGAGGGACAAGGCACCGTTTTTTAAATATCAATCGGCAACATCCTCAATCGCTTCGCCAGCGGATTGTAAGTCTTTGCCCGCGCCTTCGACCGTGTTGCATGCCGAGAGGAAAAGCGACGCGCCAACCAGCGTCGAAATGATCAGTTTTTTCATAACGCATATTCCAAAAACCGGGTTTCGACGCAAACGCGCAGATGCCAATGTAAAACTGTCGATCCCGGCCACGCGCTTTGAGGGGTAGGAGGGAGGTGGTTGTGACCGGGACCGAAGCGAAGGAAAACGCCCTTCTGCCTGTTCAAATGGCTGAGGCCAATTTTGGTTCCCGTGAAAAATCGCGCTGCCACTTTCTACGCATATCGAATACCTGTTCGCCGACGCTGGCTAGGCTGCCCTTGCGAAGTTGGCGGTGGCGGCTTATTGAAATGGGCATGACAATATTATCGCAATCGCTTGACCTCATTGGCAACACCGCCCTCGTCCGCCTGAAAGGGCCAAGCGAGGCCGCAGGCGCCGATATTTACGGCAAGTGTGAATTTCAAAATCCCGGCGCATCGGTCAAGGATCGCGCGGCCCTGTATATTGTGCGCGATGCGGAGGCTTCGGGCGCGCTGAAACCCGGCGGCACGATTGTCGAGGGCACGGCGGGCAACACCGGCATTGGCCTGGCGCTGGTTGGCAATGCGTTGGGCTATAAGACCATCATTGTGATGCCAGAAACGCAGAGCCGCGAAAAAATGGACACATTGCGCGCATTGGGCGCGGAGTTGGTGCTGGTCCCTGCCGCGCCTTTTGCCAATCCCGGGCATTTCGTGCATACGTCGCGCCGGTTGGCGGAAGAACGCGATGGCGCGATTTGGGCCAATCAGTTTGACAATATCGCCAACCGCCGTGCGCATATCGAAACGACGGCGGAGGAAATTTGGGCGCAAATGGAGGGCCGCATTGACGGCTTCACTTGTGCAGCGGGGACCGGCGGCACAATTGCGGGTGTCGGCATGGGTTTGAAAAGCCATGACATTAAGGTCACGATCGCGTTGACTGATCCCTTTGGCGCGGCACTATACAATTATTATGCGCATGGCGAGTTGAAGGCCGAGGGGTCTTCGGTGGCCGAGGGGATTGGGCAGGGGCGGATTACCGCCAACCTTGACGGCGCGCCGATTGATACGCAATTCCGGATTTCCGATGAAGATGGCCTTTATTGGACCCGGCGATTGCTGGCCGAGGAGGGGCTTTGCTTGGGCCTGTCATCGGGCATCAATGTTGCGGGCGCGGTTGCTCTGGCCAAGCAATTGGGCGCAGGATCGCGCGTCGCCACCATATTGTGCGACACCGGCTTTCGCTATCTTTCGACGTTATACAACGCCGATTGGATGCGGTTAAAGGGCTTGCCACCGATGCCGTGGCAGGAGAACGCCTGATGTCGGACAATGCGCGCGTCGAAACAATCCGCCGGTTGCAAATCGCGGCGATTGGCCTGTTCAGCGTAATTGGCATTGGCGGTCTGGCGCGGATGACCGACAGCGTGGCGAGCGAAGAGACCCCGGTTACCGAAGAAATCGCCAACAGCCCGGAATCCAAAGCGGCGGAGGAACGGTTGCGCGATGCCAGTGAATCTAAGGCTGCCGATCCGCTCGCCGAATTGGGGGTAACTCCTGTGGTCACCGATCCGGCCGACAAAAATGCGGGCAAAGCCCCGGCAAAATGAAGCTGCGTTTTGGTAAAATGGATGCCATCCCGTCCATATCCGGGTTCGGCAAACCTGTGTGGTGGGTTCTCGGCGGCGTGGCGGCGTTGCTTGTCGTCGCACTTGCAATCACGATAACAGGGCTGGGGCAAGCAAACGCGCCCGCGACAAACCGCCCCGTCGTCGCCTTCATGAGCAGCATTGCGCTGGCCACGGGCGAGGGGGATATCGCCGATTTCGTCGGCGGCGCGGCAACCGCCGATCCGTTTTATGTTCGCCTTTCGCAGCGGTTTGATTTGCAGCCCATCGATGATTTGCGCCGGTTGGAGGCGATGGCCCCTGATGCGCTGCTTTTGATCCAACCGCGTGGGTTTGGGCCGACGGAGAATGTCGCCCTCGACGACTGGGTGCGCGGCGGCGGACGGATGATTTTGCTCACCGACCCCGATCTGCGGCGCGAAAGCCGCTTTGCCAAGGGTGATGCGCGTGCACCCATGCATGTCGGGCTTGCCGCGCCCTTGCTGCGCCATTGGGGCATAGATTTGACATTGCCGATCGATGAACCCGCGCCCGTTGTGGAGCGGACCGTTGGTGACTTTACCTTCGAAACCGCGACGCCCGGCGCTTTTGTCTATGTAAATGCGCAAGCAGAGACGACTGCGCCGTGCCGAATAAAGGCCAAGGGGTTAATCGCGCAGTGTGATTTCGGCACCGGGCGGGCGGCCTTGGTGGCCGATGCCGACTTCGTTGACGCGCGCTTCTGGAACAACGGTGAGATGTTCAGCAGCGATGAAGGCGTCGCTATGATTGAAGCACAATTGGACGCGATGACGGCGCGCTAACCGCTCCTATCGGTTTCAATATTTCCACAGACTTATCCACAGGCTTATGCTAAACAGCGTATCAATCGCGGCGAATGCGCCGGCGGTTGTCATCGCCAATGCATGACGTGCAGGCGTTGAAAGCACAGGTGGATCGCACCGAATTGGCGCGAATATATCGGGATTGCGCGTTTGGGCATCGTTACGCCGCATATCTGGCATGGCCTTAGATTCCCAGTCCACCCATGAATTCGGGGTGTTATCCCTAATAAATCCATAAAATCCCATTGATGCCCTGATTTATCCATGCTAACCCCGTGAAACAATCGGGGTGATGTTTATAGGCCTGCCGAAATTTCAGCGGCAGGGCAGAGTTTAGGCGACTCTGCCCTTTGGCGAAGCATTGCCCTTTGGGATGGCAAAGGGGTGGTCCTTCGTGACAACGGCGCGGACATTTGCAGGAGCGGGGCTGGTGTCCATCGACCTTAAGGGTCGAATGACTCTGCCGTCCGAAATCCGCGATGTCCTGATGGCCACCAGCCCCGACCATAAGGTTTGCGTGTCGGTGCATGACAAATACGACTGCCTCATCGGCTATGGCACCGAAGAGCAAAGCCGCAAAATGGCGGACATCGCGTTTCAATGGGAAAACGCCATTAAAACCGAGGGCGCCTATGACGCTGAAGCCGCCGCCGTTGCCGACTACGCGTTGAGCTTCACCGCGAATTGCGAAGCCAGCGGCCGGTTCGTGCTGAACCCCGATTTGCGGGCGATGGCGATGATACAGGACCGCGCGTTCATTTTCGGCGCGGGGCGGAATTTTTGCATCTGGAACCCGAATCTGTTCTTGGAAGCCAATCTGGGCGATTCGTATGCCCGTTTGCGCCGTTTCTTGGAAATGCAATTGATGAAGGACGGAGGGCGCAAGGGATGACCGATGCAGCCCATATCCCCGTTCTTCTAAACGAAGTCGTCCACGCTCTGGCTGTCACCCCTGGCCAGATGATCGTGGACGGCACTTTTGGTGCGGGCGGTTATACCCGCGCGCTGTTGGCAGCAGGGGCGGTCGTGCACGCATTCGACCGCGACCCCGATGCCATCGCCGAAGGTGCCGAACTGGTTGCGCAAAGCGAGGGTCGGTTGACGCTGCACCATGCGCCGTTTTCCGCGATGGAGGCGCATTTGGCCGCCGCCAGCGTGACCGCCGTCGATGGCCTAACGCTGGATATTGGCGTGTCGTCGATGCAGCTGGACCGCGCCGAACGCGGTTTCTCGTTTCAAGGCGACGGGCCGCTGGACATGCGGATGAGCCAGGCGGGAGAGAGCGCCGCAGACTTCGTCAACCAAGCGGATGAATCCGCGATTGCCGATGTGCTCTACCAATATGGTGAGGAACGGCAAAGCCGCCGCGTCGCGCGCGCCATTGTCGCGGCCCGCCCATTCGTACGCACTGGCGAATTGGCCA
>JBGSOJ010000032.1:0-6771 GCA_041739175.1 Sphingomonadaceae bacterium | reverse complement strand
CGCCGGATTTGCACATCGACGGTGCGCAATTCGACATCGCTGTCATGGCCCCAGACGCTGTCGAGCAGGCGTTCGCGGCTGAACACCCAGCCCGGATGCTCCAGGAAATGCTTCAACAAGCGGTATTCGGTCGGGCCAAGCGGGATGACATGGCCGTTGCGTTTGACTTTATGCGCGACGGTATCGAGCTCAATATCGGAAAAGCGCAATGTTTCCCCGGCCAGCGCAGGCCGCACGCGGCGCAGCACCGCGTTGACGCGGGCGACGAGTTCGCGTGGGGAAAACGGTTTGGTGACATAATCATCCGCGCCGATTTCAAAACCGCGAATGCGGTCATCCTCCTCGCCGCGCGCGGTCAGCATGATGATCGGCACATTCGCGGTCTCATCCGATTTGCGCAATTGGCGGCACACCTCAATCCCCGACAGATTTTCAATCATCCAATCGAGCAATACAATGTCGGGGGTGCGTTCGCGCGCCAGAATCAGCGCTTCTTCACCATCGGGGGTTTGGCGGACATCGAAGTCCTCCCGCTCAAAATGCCACCGGATCAGTTCGGCCAGCGCCGCATCATCCTCAACTAACAACAAATCGGCCTTGCTCATCGCTTTTGCCCTTTAGGCGGCGTCATCTTGCCCCAGATGTTCGCCGGTTTCGGTGAAGTAAATCATTTCGGCGCAGGTGACCGTGTGGTCGCCGATACGCTCAATATTCTTGGACACCACCAGCAAATGCGCAACCTCCTGCGCCGCTTCGGGGTGTTTGGCGATGTAGCCGACCAGATCGACGAACAGTTCCTTGAACAGCTGGTCGACCTCATTATCGCGCTCAATCACTGCGCGCGCCATATCGACATCGCGGCGGGCGTAGGCGTCCATGACCATGCGCAGCATTTCGCCCGTGATCGCCGACATGCGCGGGATCGCGTCGCTTTCCACCACAAAGCTGCGCGTTTCAAGACGGCGCACGCGCTTGGCGATGTTTTTGGCATAGTCGCCGATGCGTTCGATGACGGCGGACATTTTCAGATCGGCAATCAATTCGCGCAAGTCATCGGCCATCGGCGCGCGCAAAGCTATCGTCTGCACAATCAGCTTTTCAACCTCGGTTTCCAGCGAGTCGATCGCTTTGTCACCCTTTGCCGTGGTGGCGGCAAGCGCGTGGTCGTTGGTGGCCAAGGATAGCATGGCGTTGGTTAAGGCTTCTTCGGCGCGGGTTCCCATTTCGGCAATCAGGCCGCGAATGGTGTCGATGTCCTCGTCGAACGCACTTACGGTATGTTTGCTGTTCATGGGAATATCCTATGCCAGTTTAGCCGTATCGGCCAGTGATATAATCCTTCGTCCGTTCGTGTTGCGGGTTAGTGAAGATTTGCTTGGTATCGCCTTCCTCCACCAATTCGCCCAGATGGAAGAACGCCGTGCGTTGCGATACGCGCGCCGCTTGCTGCATATTGTGCGTCACAATGACGATAGCATAACGCCCGCGCAGTTCGTGGATAAGCTCCTCGATTTTGGCGGTGGCAATGGGGTCCAATGCGCTGCACGGTTCGTCCATTAAGATGACCTCAGGGTCCACCGCAATCGCGCGCGCGATGCACAGCCGCTGCTGCTGCCCGCCCGACATCGCGGTGCCGCTTTCGGTCAGGCGGTCCTTGACCTCGGTCCACAGGCCGGCGCGGGTGAGCGATTTTTCGACAATCTCATCCATATCCGCCTTGGATGCGGCAAGGCCATGGATGCGCGGGCCATAAGCGATGTTGTCGTAAATCGACTTTGGAAACGGATTGGGCTTTTGAAAGACCATGCCGACCCGCGCGCGCAATTGCACGACGTCCATCGTGGGGGCGTAGATATTGTGGCCGTCCAACTCAATCGTGCCTGTGGTGCGGGCAATCGGGATGGTGTCGTTAATCCGGTTAAGCGTGCGCAAGAAGGTCGATTTGCCGCAGCCCGATGGGCCGATGAAGGCGACAACCTCGTCCATGGTCACATCGATGGACACGCCCTTGATCGCCTGTTTCGCGCCGTAGAAGACGTCCACATCGCGGGCGGTGATTTTGGGCTGTGTATGGGGAGTGTCAGTCATGGGTTACCACCGGGTTTCAAAGCGATTGCGCAGGTAAATGGCCAGCGCGTTCATGGACAATAGGACAATCAGCAGGATGATAATCGCCGCGTTGGTTTTCTCAACAAAGCTGGCGTTCACCTCATCCGACCACAGATAAATCTGCACGGGGAGCACGGTGGCGGCGTCGGAAAAGCCCTGCGGTGCCTCCGAAATAAACGCGCGCATGCCAATCATCAGCAGCGGCGCAGTCTCCCCCAGCGCGCGCGCCATGCCGATGATGGTGCCGGTCATAATGCCGGGCAGGGCAAGCGGCAGGACATGGTGGAACACCACTTGCACCGGCGAGGCGCCTACGCCAAGCGCGGCCTCGCGGATGCTGGGCGGCACCGATTTGATCGCATTGCGCCCGGCAATCACAATCACCGGCATCGTCATCAGCGCCAACGTCAAGCCGCCAACCAACGCGGCGCTGCGCGGCATGGCGAACCACTCCAAAAACACCACCAGCCCCAACAGACCAAAGATAATCGACGGCACCGCGGCCAGATTGTTGATCGACACCTCAATCAGGTCAGTCCACCGGTTCTTCGGCGCATATTCCTCAAGGTATAAGGCGGAGAGCACGCCAATGGGGAAGGCAATCATAAGCGTGATGAACATCGTCATCAACGATCCCTTCAGCGCCCCCCAAATGCCGACCTGCACCGGATCGGTGGCGTCGGAATTGGAAAGGAAGGGCCAGTTGAAGGTGGACGACAATTTGCCGTCCAATTGCGCCACCAACGCCTCGGCCTCGGGCGTGCCTTTGCCTTTATACGCGGCGTCAATCGCGGCGGCGACGGGCAAGTTAATGACCGATTTTTGCGCGACCAATTGCGGATTGTCGAGCAAGGCGGTGCGCACTTCGGTCCACGCGCTGGACGCCAATACGGCATCGGCGTCGGGCGCGCCAGCGGGGAAGGCGTCGCTGGACGCGACCTCAACCAACGCGGGCAGGTCCATTGAGGCAATCGCGGCGGCGGCATTCTCGCCCGTCAGGCTGCTGGCCTGTATCCCGCCGGTCAGCGCGGGAAAGTCAAACTCGACCGGCGCGACGGTGCGCTTAAACCCGTTCCACCCGCCGCCGATCATCACAATCAACAGGAAGGCCAGAAACGCCGCCGACAGCACAATCGAAAACGCGCCGAGATATTTAAACCGCCGCTCCGCCGCGTAGCGTTTGGCAATGCGGCGGGCCATATCGGGCTTGGTCCAGTCCGTCGGCGCTTTGGAGATCAGATCAGTCATACGCTTCCCGATATTTCTTCACCACGCTCAGCGCGACGAGGTTGAGCAGCAAGGTGATGATAAACAGCGCCATGCCCAATGCAAACGCGGCGAGCGTCATCGGGCTGTCAAATTCCTGATCGCCGGTGAGCAATTTGACGATTTGCACCGTCACGGTCGTCACGCTGGCAAAGGGGTTGGCGGTCATGTTGGCGGCAAAGCCAGCGGCCATCACCACAATCATGGTTTCGCCAATCGCGCGGCTAACCGCCAACAACACGCCGCCGACGACGCCGGGCAAGGCGGCGGGGATCAGCACTTGCTTGATCGTCTCGCTTTTGGTTGCGCCCATGGCGAGCGAGCCGTCGCGCATCGCTTGCGGCACGGCGGCGATGCTGTCATCGGCCATCGACGAGATGAACGGGATAATCATCACCCCCATCACCAAACCGGCGGCCAGTGCGCTTTCGGAGGTTGGGTTGCTAACCCCCATCATCACTGCAAAATCGCGCACCGCGGGGGCCACGGTCAAGGCGGCAAAATAGCCATAGACCACGGTGGGAATACCCGCGAGGATTTCCAGCGTCGGTTTCATGACTTGGCGGAATTTGGGTGAGGCATATTGGGTGAGGTACACCGCGCTCATCAGGCCGAGCGGAATGGCGACAATCATCGCGATTATCGCGCCAATGAAAATCGTGCCCCAGAAAAGTGGCACCGAACCAAAGCCGTTATCCTGTCCCGGAACGGCGGTTTTTTGCGGGTTCCAATTGGTGCTGAACAGAAATTCGGCGGGCGATACCATATCGAAAAAGCGGATTGTCTCAAACAACAATGACCCGACAATGCCAATCGTCGTCAAAATCGCAATCAACGATGCGGCGAGCAGGGCGACCATTACGCCGCGCTCCACCTTCGCCCGCGCGCGAAATTGCGCCGACAGCCGCGTGTAGGCAAAGGCGGCACCGGCGAAAATCAAAAGGACAGTGACCGCCGCGCCAATCCATTGGAATTTCGCTATCGCGGCGGCGTACAAAGGCACGATGGCGGCAGCCTCCGGCTGAAACGCGGTGTCCTGTATCCCCTGCGCAATGGCCCGCGCCTCGCTCAGGATCGCGCCGAGCAACATGGGTTCGGTGGGCAAATTGGCGGCGGCGGGTTGCGCCAGCACATCGTTGGTCACTATCGCGGGCGTCACGACGGACCAGACAGCGATGAACAGGAACGCGGGCACAATGGCCCAAAGCGTTACAAACCACCCGTGATAGGACGGCAGGCTGTTGAGGCTGTGCTTCTCATCGGTGGCAAGCGCGGCGGCGCGCGCGCGGCCCGCAAACCACGCGACCAGGCCCAAGCCGATGATCAGAAAAAACAGGCCGGCTAAGCCCATGTGCATACCCCCATATTTGGCGCGCGCGAATCACCCGATACTATGCGCGCCGCGCGCCGTTTGTGCGCCCTCACCCGACGCTCTTTCACGAAATCTGTGACATTTTTATTTCAAAGCCATGGGGAAAGCGCCCACGCGGCCGGTCACTTCAAGACCGATCCGTCCATGGGTTTCATATTGGTCGCCGCATCGACCTGCGCCGCGCGGTCGGCGTCGGGGGCAGGGATGAGGCCGATTTTCGCCAACGGACCACCGGCCGCGCCCAAATCCATAAACGCCTGCACAAATTCGGTGACGCCGGGGACTTTGCCGACATGCGCTTTCTTGACATAGATATACATCATCCGCGCGCCGGGGTAGCTGCCGTCGGAGATGGTGGCAATCGTCGGCTCCACCCCGCTAAGCGTGATGCCGCGCACGCGCGATGCGTTTTCCTCCATATAGCTATAGCCAAAGACGCCGATATGATTGGGGTTTTTGGTCAGCTTGGAGACGATAAGATTGTCGTTCTCCCCCTGCTCGATATAGGCGCCGTCGGTGCGGATGCCGTAGCAGACCGCCTCAAATTTCTCTTTGTCGCTGTCTTTCAGCGCCTTGCTGGCCGGATCGGTGACGCAGCCGGGTTCCATGATCAGCTCATGGAAGCTGTCGCGCGTGCCGCTCGATTTGGGCGGGCCATAAACGGCAATCGGCTCAGCGGGCAATGACGAGTCAACATCGGTCCAGGTTTTGGCGGTGTTCGGCTTCCCAAACGGATTGGCGGCAAGCGCCATATACACTTGTTTCGGGGTCAGCTTGATCGCCATGCCGTCCTTCGATTGCGCCAGCGCAAGGCCGTCGGAGCCGATTTCAATTTCGACAATCTCGGTCACGCCATTTTTGGCGCAGGTGTCAAATTCGCTTTTCTTAAGGCGGCGCGAGGCGTTGGCGATGGTTGGCGTTTTGGGGCCGATGCCTGCGCAAAACTGCTCAATGCCGCCGCCGGTGCCGGTGGATTCCAGCACGGGGGTTTTGAACTTGCCATCGGCGCTGAACTGTTCGGCGACCAATTTGGCAAAGGGGAACACCGTGGAGGAGCCAACAATGCTCATCGATCCCGTCGCGCCGCCTGCGCCGCCCGCGGCCTTGTCCTGACACGCGGTCAGCGCCATTGCGCCAAGCGTCAGCGCGAGAACCGATGAAGTGAATTTGGAGACCATGTGCCTTACTCCTGTTGCAAATTTAAGGGGGGCATAAGCGGGCGTGGTGACGCACGCATTGCGGATATATGACAATTTTATGACGGGATTAAGAGAGCGCGGAATCGCCTCCTACCCCCTTCACCACCTCCGCCGGTTGCGCGGGGAGCAGGACGGTGACTCGCGTCCCTTTGCCCTGCGTGCTGGCAATCGACAAATGGCCGCGATGCCGGTCAACGATATGCTTGACGAGCGACAGGCCCAGCCCGGTGCCGCCCAAAGCGCGGCTGCGTCCCGAATCGACGCGGTAAAACCGTTCGGTCAGGCGCGGGATATGTTCGGGCGCGATGCCTTCGCCTTCATCCTCGACCAAAAGGCTGGCCATTGTGCCCGACCGGGTGGGGCCAAGCGTGACCGTAATCGGCGTATCGGGGCGGCCATATTTCATCGCATTGCCCATCAGATTATGCAGCAATTGCTTCACCAGCACGGGATCGCCCAAGATCATCGGTGGCCGTTTGGCGTTCAGCCGGATGTCGTTGGCGCGCGGCTTTCCGGTGGATTGCAGCGTGCCGACGACTTCCTCGGCAATTTCCTCAAGGTCAATGCGGTGCTGCGGCAATTCAAAGCGTTCGCTTTGGATGCGCGACAGTGAAATGAGGTCGCGGATCAGCGATTGCATCCGCTCCGCCTCTTGCCCCATGATGCCCAAAAACCGGTGCCGCGTTCGCGTATCGCCGCCCGCCGCGTCGTCGGAGAGCGTCTCAATAAAGCCCTTAATCCCCGCCAGCGGCGTCATCAATTCATGGCTGGCGTTCGCCACGAAATCGACGCGCATTTGCTCCGCCGCGTTGGTCGCCGAGCGGT
>JBGSOJ010000297.1:0-5008 GCA_041739175.1 Sphingomonadaceae bacterium | reverse complement strand
AACGCGGCGGGCGCTGCGGAGACGATCGCCATGTTATCCGAAGGCCATGGCCGCGCCTTCACCCTCGATGTTACCGATCGCGCGGCATGGGCGGTGATGTTGGGGGAGTTATCCGCATGGACGGGTGGCACGCTCAACGTCCTGCACAACAACGCGGGCGTCGGCATCGGCGGGCCGATTGACGCCAATAGCGATGCGGAGGTCGATGCGCTGATCGCCATCAACCTGACCGGCGTCATCAACGGCATCCGTGCGTGCATGCCCTTGCTAGAGGCGACGGCAGGCGCGGTCATCCTCAACACCTCATCGGCCAGCGCCTATTACGGGTCGGCGGGCCTCAGCATTTACAGCGCCACCAAATTCGCCGTCCGCGCGCTGACCGAGGGGTTGGATATTGAACTTGCCCCACGCCGCATCGCATCGCGCGCGATCCTGCCCAGCTTTATTGACACGCCCTTGCTCGACAATGTGCCAGCGGGCAGCAACCGCACCACGCGCGACACCGTGCGCGGCGCGGGATTGGAGTTTACGCCGGTCGCAGAAGTGGCGCAGGCGGCATGGGATGTGGTGCACGGCGACAAAGTCCACATTCCCGTCGGCGCAACCGCCCGCCGGATGGCATTCGCGGCAAAGTGGATGCCGGGGCGGCTCGCCAAACGGTTCAAGGCGATGGAGGGCGCAAAACGCCGCGAACGGTAAACGCCTTTCCCTCTTGTCATCCCTATAGCTTCACCGCTATGCGGGGTCGCATTTCATGGTGGAGGCGCATCCGTTTTCGGATGCCTTGCCTTGCGCCTATCGCAAACGGAGTTTCCCTTGGCAAAAGCCCCCGAAACCGCGCCTGAAAAGGGCAAGGCCCCCGACGGTTCAGATGTGTTCCTGCGCGAAGTGGACGATGCCGTCCGGCGCGGCGATATGGAATCGTTCCTGAAAACCTATGGCTGGTGGGTGCTGGGCGGCATCATAGCCATTATCGCGGCATGGGGCGGCTATATCGTCTATCAGAACCAACAGGCCGAGGCGAATGGCGTCACCGCCGAAAGCTATATCAAGGCCATTGACGCAACCGCCGCCGCCAATCCGGCGCAGCAGGCCGATGCGGCAAAAACCTTTGAGACCATTGGTAAGGACGGCTCCGTTGGCTATCAGGCGGCATCACAATTGATGCAGGCGGGCCTGCTCGCACGGCAGGATAAGGCGAAAGAGGCCTCCGCGCTGTACGCCAAAATCGCGGCGAATACCGGCTATGCCAAGGCGTTCCGCGATCTGGCGCTGATCCGGCAGACGATTTTGGAGTATGACACGCTGAAACCCGGAGATGTGATCAAACGCATGGAACCCATGGCGAAAAAGGGGCAGCCCTATTTCGGCACCGCAGGCGAGCTGTCCGGCCTTGCCATGCTTCAGGCGGGGCAGACGAAAGAGGCGGGCGCAATGTTCAAGGCGTTGGTTGAGGACAAAGACGTGCCCGGAACCATTCGCTCGCGCGCCGCGTTGCTGGCCAACCAATTGGGCATTGATGTCGATTTGCAGGCGACCGTGGACGCCGAAAATAAGGCCAAAGCGAAACAAAATGGCGCAGATGCGAAAGCGGGCGATACGGCGCCTTAACCCGCGCGAACGGTAACCGCTGGTTCATACCGGCGGCATTACCGATGCAAGTTACGGCCACCGACCGGCCAACGATGGATGGAATTTGAGACATGGCACAGATGCGACACTTCACACGCGGCAACGGGCTTTTCGGGCGCGGCGCGCTCATCCTGTCGCTGGCGCTCGCGGTTGGTGGATGCAGCGTCTTTGGCGGCGACGGCGACAACAAAAAGACGCCAACCGTCGGCAAACGCATTCCCATTCTGGGCGTGGAAACCGATAACAAGGCCGACCCCGCGCTGAACGGCGTTGCCGTTCTGGTGCCGCCCGCCGCTGGCAATGCCAATTGGGCGCAGCCCGGCGGCAATGCGGCAAAGGCGATGGGCCATGTCACGCTTCCCGCCACCTTATCGGTCGCCTGGACCCGGCAAATTTCGGGCAGCAACAAGCAGGCCCGGCTTGCCTCCACTCCCGTGGTGAGCGGCGGGCAATTGTTTGCGATTGATGTCGATGGCGTCGTCCACGCCTTTGACGCTGCGACCGGCGCGCCACAATGGACGCACAAAGTCACCGCCAGCAACGACGGTGAGAATGCGATTTTCGGCGGCGGTGTCGCGGTTGAGGGCGGCCGCCTGTTCGCCACCAACGGCGCCGGTGATGTCGAGGCGATTGCCACCAACGACGGCGCATCGATCTGGAAAGTCCGCCCCGCCGGACCGCTTCGTGGTGCGCCAACGGTTGCCAATGGTAATGTCTATGCGATGACGCAGGACAATCAGATTTACGCGCTCGCGCAAACCACCGGCAAGGTCAATTGGACCGAAACCGGCAGCGTGGGCCGCGCCAGCATCTATGGCGTTGCCGCCCCTGCGGCGGCGCAGGCGACCGTGATTGCGGGCTATTCGACGGGCGAGTTGACCGCCTACCGCTTTGAAAATGGGCAGAATTTGTGGGCCGACGCGCTATCGCGGACCAGCATCGCGACCAGCGTTTCGACGCTGACCGATATTGATGCCGACCCCGTAATCGACAATGGCCGCGTCTATGCCGTGGGCCAAGGCGGGCGGATGGCGGCGTATGAATTAGTCACCGGCCAACGCATTTGGGAGCTGAACATTGCCGGCATTTCGACCCCTGCGGTTGCGGGCGAGTGGGTGTTTGTGCTGACCAACGATGCAAAGGTTTTTGCGGTCGCGCGCGGATCGGGCCGCATCCGCTGGATTTCGCAGCTTCCCGCCTTCCGCAATGTGGAAAAGAAAAAGAACCCGATCCGCTGGACTGGGCCGATTTTGGCGGGCGGGCGGCTGATCGTCGCCAACAGCGAAGGGGATATTGCGCAGATCGCCTTGGCCGATGGCGCAATGACGCCGCTGGCCAAAGTCAATGCCGCCGTCACCCTGCCCCCGATCGTTGCGGGCGGCACGCTTTACATTCTCGATGAGAGCGGCCAAATTACGGCGATGCGTTAAAGCCCAGTTTGTGCCATAGCCCGCTGCGGGCACGGACGGGCTATTGAAAGCACTAACTTATTTATGAAACCGACTATCGCCATTGTTGGCCGCCCCAATGTGGGCAAATCGACCCTGTTCAACCGTTTGGTGGGCAAGAAACTCGCGCTTGTCGATGACCAGCCCGGCGTCACCCGCGACCGGCGCGAGGGCGAGGGGCAGTTGTTCGACCTTGAATTTCGCATCATCGACACCGCAGGCTACGAGGATGACGACGCCGCCACTCTGCCCGGCCGGATGCGCGCGCAGACCGAGGCAGCGGTGGCTGAGGCCGAGGTATCGCTGTTCCTGATCGATGGCCGCGTCGGTGTCACGCCGCTGGACGAGGAAATCGCCCGCTGGTTGCGCAGCACCGACAAGCCCGTCGTGCTGGCGGTGAACAAGGCCGAGGGCAAGCAGGCGACGGCGGGAATTTACGAAAGCTACGGCCTTGGCCTTGGCGACCCCATCGCGATCAGCGCCGAACATGGCGAGGGGATGGCCGATCTGTTCCAGGGCGTGCTGCCCTATATCGACGGGTGGGAGGCTGAGGAGCCGGAGGATAACGAGGCCCCCGACGCCATCCTGAAACTCGCGATTGTTGGCCGCCCGAATGCGGGCAAATCGACGCTTGTCAACGCCATGCTGGGTGAGGAGCGGATGATTACCGGGCCGGAGGCGGGGATTACCCGCGATTCCATCTCGACCGATTGGGTCTGGCACGATGACGCCGCCGAGGATGAAGCGCTTGCCGATCGCCGTGTCCGCTTGATCGACACCGCCGGAATGCGCAAGAAAGCGCGCGTGACCGAAAAGCTGGAAAAGCTCGCCGTCGCTGACGCTCGCCACGCGATTGATTTTGCCGAGGTCGTGGTGCTCCTGCTCGACGCGACGCAGGGGCTGGAACTGCAAGACCTCAAAATCGCCGACCATGTGATACAAGAGGGCCGCGCGCTGATCATTGCGATCAACAAATGGGACGTGGCGGAAAATGGCTCCAGCCTGCTGCACGGCATCCGCGCCGCGCTGGATGAGGGGTTGGCCCAGTTAAAGGGCGTGCCGATTGTCACTGTCTCCGCCATCCGCGCAAAGGGCATCGACCATCTGCTGCGTGCGGCGTTTGCGGCGCGCGAGGCATGGAACCGCCGCGTCACGACCAGCGCGCTGAACCGTTGGTTTGAATATGCGATTCAGCACAACCCGCCACCCGCGCCCGGCGGCAAGCGGATCAAGCTGCGCTATATGACGCAGGCGCGCAACCGCCCGCCGACGTTCGTCCTGTTCGGCACGCGCACCGATGAGTTGCCGGAAAGCTATAAACGCTATCTGGTCAACGGCATCCGCAAGGATTTGGACTTCGGCGCGGTCCCCGTGCGCCTGCATTGCCGGTCCAGCAGCAACCCGTTTGGGGAGCAAGATTAAGGGCTTAGGCCGAATTATCGGCGCATCTCGTCTGTCTGATTGAACCTTCTTCAATGCCGTTACGACTTGTCTGTGTCCCCTTTGGACGCAGAGATTTCAGTACATTAGAAGGAAGAGTTTCATGGGCACGATGACAATATTTGGCGGGGGGGACCCAATCGCCGTTTTTCGTCATGGCCGAACGAAAAACTCTGCCCATCGGAAATGGAGGCACGGCAAAGCGGTGCCTATCGCGATCATCGTCGCCAGCGATGGCGCGGATTGTACACTTGCGGTTAGCGGGGTCGCGCGTTTGGCGGCCTCGGTAACGGTAAAGCGGTCACCCCTTGCGACCCCCTCAATTTGGGGGGTGGCCGCTTTATTGTGTGTGTTTGGTATAAGCGACGCGCAGCCGCGTCACCTTGGCCAACCGGCCAATGGGTTTCCGGTCATCGCCGAAGGTGTCGATAAGACTAATCCACGCCTCCGCGTTTAGGCCGCGTATCCCCTGCGGCAGGCTGCCGCGC
>JBGSOJ010000291.1:0-5650 GCA_041739175.1 Sphingomonadaceae bacterium | reverse complement strand
GGATCGTGCACCGATGGCGACTTTTGCCTCACCGCTGGTGAGCGCCCGCCACGCACGGCGCCGCTCGGTGGATTTCAACCCCGAATGCCACGCGACCGGAGGGCAGCCAAAACGCGCCTCAAACCGCGCCAAAAACGGCTGAGTCAGCGCGATTTCGGGGAGGAGGATCAACGCCTGCTTGCCCGCGCGCAACGCCGCCGCCACCGCCTCAAAATAGGTTTCAGTCTTACCCGATCCAGTGACACCGTCGAGTAGGAAGGGTTGAAACACGCCATCGCGCACCGCCGAGACCATTTCATCGGCCGCCGCCGATTGGTCATTGCTAAGCGTGGGCGGCGCAAACGCGGGGTCGGGCAGGGGATAGGCCTGATCAATCGAAACCTCGACCGCCTCAAACGCGCCTGCCTTAATCAGGCCGCGAATGACGGCATCCGACACTTCGGCGAGCGCGGCGAGTTCACGCACCAATCCTTGCTCATCCTCCAACCGTTCCAACGCCGCCTTGCGTTGCGGGGTCAGGCGGGCAGGGATGCTGTCCGTCCGCCGATATTCGGTAATCGTCCCCGGGGGAGAGAGCGCCGCGCTGCTCGCCAGCACCATGCGCAACACCGCGCTATGCGGGGCGAGATAATAATGCGCGGTCCAATCGACCAACTTGCGCATCGCATCGGGCAGCGGCGGCGTATCCACAACCTCAATTATATTACGCAGCCGGTTGTCGCCGACCTCCTCTACGTCAAACCGTTCCGCCTCCCACACCACTCCGGCGATTTTGCGAGGGCCGAGCGGGACGATGACGATCTGCCCTGGCTGCACCGTCATGTCCGCTGGCACGCGATAGTCAAAGGGGCCAACCCCATGGGTCAACAGGATAACGCGGGCGCGGCTCATACACTCTATATGGCGGCGGCCACGCGTTATGGCAAATTCGTTTCTTGCCGGTTCATCTTCGCGTGGATAGACAGTTTCCATCTAACAGGAGAGCCGATGTCATGACCGAATTTTCCGCCAATCGCCGCCAAATTATCGCCGGAGGGTTAGGGTTTGGCGCCGTCACCTTGCTACCTGGATGTATGTCATTGCCAGGGTTCAGCATGGTCGATGTGGTCCGCGAATTGCTGACCTACTCTTCCCAAGCGGCATTCGCGCGATTGCTTCAACCCGGCGGCTTTTACGACACACAAATCTCTCGTTTGGACGTGCCCAGCCGGTTTAATGGCGGCGGCCTCATCGCCACTTTGTTGCAATCAGCCGAGTTTAAACGCGAATTGCAATATCAGGTGAACCGTGCCGCAGAAAAGGGTGCCGAACGCGCGGCGCCTTTGGTTACAGAGGCGATTGGCCGCGTATCGATCGCGGATGCGGTCGGCATCCTGCGCGGCGGGCCGACAGCGGCGACGGGCTTCCTACGCGGACAAATGGGCACCGCGCTGATCGATGCGATGGTCCCGGGCGTAGGCGAAGGGATGCGGCTCTTCGGCGGAAATTCGCCCTTGGGGCAGGCGTTGAATGCGCTCACCGGCACCAATGTTACCGCCATCGTCGCCGACATCAGCCGGCAGGCGGACGATGCAATCTGGTCGAGTATCGGCGCAGAGGAAGCACTCATTCGCGCCAATCCGCAAAAAACCGGCAACCCGACATTGATTGCTGTTTTCGGTGCCGGGAAATTAATCTAGAGCGTTGCGCGAACATCCCCGCTGCGTGTAAAGATAGCGCTAACATTTCCATTCGCCATATAGAAAGCTTGCCCCATGAAATTTTTTGCCGATACCGCCGACACCGCCGCCATTAAAGAACTCGCCGACACCGGCTTGCTGGATGGCGTCACCACTAACCCGTCGCTGATCAAGAAATCGGGGCGCGATATTATGGAGGTCACGCGCGAAATCTGCGGTCTGACCGATGGTCCGGTGAGCGCGGAGGTCGTCGCCCTGGACTATCCAACGATGATGAAAGAGGCGGAAGTGCTAAGCAAAATCGCGGATAATATCGCGATTAAGGTGCCGCTGACCATCGACGGCCTGAAAACCTGTAAGGCATTGAGCAGCGAGGGAACGATGGTCAATGTGACCTTGTGCTTCTCCGCCAACCAGGCGCTTTTGGCCGCCAAAGCCGGTGCGACGTTCATCTCGCCTTTCGTGGGCCGCCATGATGACAATGGTTTTGATGGCATGAGCCTGATTGAGGATATCCGCCTGATTTACGATAACTATATGTACGAAACGCAGATTCTGGTCGCCAGCATCCGCCATCCGATCCACATCCTGGAGAGTGCGCGCATCGGCGCGGATGTCATCACCGCACCGCCGTCTGTGATCCTGTCGATGTTTAAGCATGTGTTGACCGATAAGGGTATCGAAGGGTTCCTGAAGGATTGGGCCGAGACCGGGCAGCAGATTGGGTGATTTAGCCCTATTGACCAACTAACAATTGTTCTTTATCTGTTCCAATAGCATGAAAAAATCTGAAGCTGAAAAAAGAATCAAAGACCAAATTCACCGGTGGAAGCCTGACTGGCGCAGTGAAGTTGGTAATTTGCATTTTTCGGAATATTGGGAGTGGCTCAAAGAGAACGATTGGGAGTGCACTCAATTTAGGTCGACAATGGGTGCATATGCTGATGCGGAAATGTGGTTTGACCATGAAACCGGTCAGGCTGGCTGGAATTGATTGATTTTAGCATCATTTTTGTCATTGGATTTGCCCTCCTCATCGGTGCGGCGCTCGGCTGGCTGCTTGGCAGCAAAACCGGCCGTAGCGCCGGTGCGCAGGTGGCAGATATGCTGCGCCTGCAACTCGATGGCGTGGCGGGGGAGCGGGATGGAGCGCGCTCTGAACTGTCCGACATGCGCACCGCGCTTGATACGGCCAAGGCGGAGCGGGCAGCGCTGTCCGCCAAACTAGCCGCCGTCGAGGCGCAGGCCATGGAGCGTGACCGTGCCTATGCGGAGGCGCAGGCGGAGCGCGACCGGATACAGGATGCGCGCATTGCGGAGCTTAAGGCCTTCAATGAGGAGGCAAAGCAACAGCTATCGGCGCAATTCGGGGACATTGGCGCAAAGTTACTGGGCGAGGCGCAGAAGCAATTCCTCGAACGCGCCGACCAACGCTTTCATCAGGCGGGCGAGAAAAATGAGGAGCGGTTGAAACAACTCATGGCCCCCGTTGGCGAAAGCCTCAAAAAATATGAGGAACAGGTCGCGCAGATTGAGGCCAAGCGCACCGATTCCTATGGCGAGCTAAAGGGCCTGATTTCCGAGATGAAACAGGGGCAAGAGCGGGTGTCGACCGAGGCGGCAAAACTGGTCAATTCGCTCCGCAATGCCCCCAAAGCGCGCGGGCGTTGGGGGGAGCAGCAACTCAAAAATGTTCTGGAAAGCTGTGGCCTTACCGAACACACCGACTTTGTGACAGAGGTCAGCGTGAGCGACGGGGAGGGCGGTCGCTTGCGCCCCGATGCCATTATTCGCACGCCGGGCGGCGGGTCGCTGGTGGTCGATGCCAAGGTATCGCTTAACGATTATCAAGATGCGTTTTCCGCAGAGGACGAAGCCACGCGGGATGCCTTTATGGCGCGCCATTGTGCGTCGATGCGGGCGCATGTCGATGGTCTGTCGCGCAAGGCCTATTGGGATCAATTCGCCGCTGCGCCCGATTATGTCATCCTGTTTGTGCCGGGCGAACATTTCCTCGCCGCCGCGTTGGAACATGACCCGCATTTGTGGGACCATGCTTTTGAAAAGCGCGTGCTCTTGGCCACGCCGACCAACCTCGTCGCGATTGCGCGCACGGTGGCGGGCATCTGGCGGCAGGAGAAAATGGGCGAACAGGCACGCGAAATCGGGATGCTGGGCAAGGAAATGTACGATCGGCTCGCTGTCGCTGCCGAACACCTTAAGCGCGTCGGCGCGGGGCTGAATTCAGCCGTCGGCAATTACAATAAATTCGTCGGCAGTTTCGAACGCAATGTCCTGTCCACTGGCCGCAAGTTCAAGGAATTGAACATTGAGGCGGGGAAAAAGGAGATTGAGCCGCTCGACGCTGTGGAGGCCTTGCCCCGTTATGGGGAGGGCAGCGGCGGCGATGAGGCCGCGCCCCATTTACCGACCGCCGAGGACCAATAGGCTTGCTTCTAATGCACCCGCTGTAGCATCAATCCGCCCGCCGCGTTGCCAATTAAAATCGTGTAGCGGTCGACAAAACTATAGCGCAATGGCCCGTCCAATATGTCGAACGCGCGTTGTTCGTCCTGTCCACCTGAACCCATGCACGCCATTTTGGTCGCGCCGATTGGGCCAAGCGATAATGCCTCGTCATTCATGCTGAAAGCTCCGAAGAATCGGTTGCAACCGGCAAAACCACTCATCTGACCGTCGACGAAATTCATTCGATAAGGACGTTCGGTCGTAACGGCTGTGCTATCAATAAATCGGATGTCCCATTCACCATCGAACGGCTTATCGGGGAGTTGCGCCTGTCCGGCCATTTCGTTGCAATCCGGGCAGTCCCCGACGCGCATTAAGCCAATTTGGCCGTCATCTTGGCCAAAAAATAGGGTTCCTTCGCCATTGCTACGAATCACACTGTGTCCCGATAAGGCGGCGCCGATGGCTCGTTCCTGGGCCATTAAGCGCCCGTCGCACGCCATGAGCGTGGACATAACCATGGGAGCATAGAGCCAAGTGTCACCCGCAACATAGCTGCCGCGGACGCCGTTACATTCGGTTGCCGCCGAAAATTCGCCTTTGCCAAAACTGACCAGCAAGGGTCCGCGACCCATGGGGTTATATATGTCCTGCCCATTGACGCTGACAATTTGCCATTGTGAATTGGCAAGCGACGCGCCCGTACTCAGCGCGCCACCTCCACATCCGCGAAATTCGGTCGTGCCGACAAGCACAGTCACGGTGTCCTTGTAGACATTGTCGCTCATCCCGTCGTTGCATGGCGAGTCGGTGACGTCGACGCTCACCGAATCCGACGTATAGCGCCATCCGTTCAAACTGGGGCGGGAGGTAAAGCCATTGGCGACAGTCGCTGCGCCTTCCATAGGTTGAAAAGTGATGCGGTTGTCCGTAATCTCCAGTGACCAAAAGGGTTCGGTTCCAATCGCGGAATAGGGTGCATCGGCCACAGGCGATACCTGTGCCGGGGCTGACGCCTCCGGCGGAGTAGCCGGAACGCAGGCAGTGATGACAAGGGTGCTTATTGCGATAAGCGCAACGCGGGATGAATGAGCCAAAGGGCACTCCTGTTCCATTTAGAGCGCAATGTGCGCCCATCATTCCGAATGCACAATGAACAAGATGGTTGCGTGTCGAAATTACCGCGCGCGGCGTTGGTTGAGCACTTCGTAAGCCATCACGGCGGTGGCGACGGCGGCGTTCAAACTGTCCGCTTTGCCCTGCATCGGCATTTTGACGAGCAGATCACATTCCGCCTCATACTCCGGCGGCAATCCTTGCGCCTCATTACCCGTCAGGATGAAGGTCGGCGCGGCATAACGCGGGGTTTGATAGTCGAATTCGGTATTCAGGCTGGTCCCGACCAATTCGCCGGGCCCAGCGCGGAGCCACGACAAGAACTCCTCCCACCGGCATTGCACGATGGCCTGGGTGAACAAGGCCCCCATGCTGGCGCGCACGGC
>JBGSOJ010000267.1:0-9878 GCA_041739175.1 Sphingomonadaceae bacterium | reverse complement strand
GAACCTCGTCAAGGAACTGGCCGGCAACCCTTGCCCCGGAACCGTCGGCATCGCGCACACCCGCTGGGCCACGCACGGCGCGCCGACGACGGCGAATGCGCACCCGCACGCGACCGAGGAGGTGGCGGTGGTTCACAATGGCATTATCGAAAACTTCAAGGCTTTGCGTGAGGAATTGCAGGGTCGCGGGCGGGTGTTCACGAGCGAGACCGATACCGAGGTTGTGGCGCATTTGCTGTCCGAGCGCGTCGAGGCGGGGATGGACCCCATCGATGCAGTGCGCGAAGTCCTGCCCCTGCTGCACGGCGCGTTTGCGCTTGGCATTGTGTTTCGCCAGCATCCCGACCTCCTTATCGGTGCGCGCCTTGGTTCGCCCTTGGTCGTCGGCATGGGTGAGGATGACAGCGCGGGCGAAGTGTACCTCGGCTCCGACGCTTTGGCCCTCGCACCCCTAACGCAGCAGATTGCGTATCTGGAGGAGGGCGATTGGGTCGTCATCCGGCGCGGGGAGGTTCCACAAATGTTTGACGAAGCGAACGCGCCCGTCGAACGCCCCTTCAACAAATCCGGCGTGACCAGTGGGCAGATTGAAAAGGGCCCCTACCGCCACTTCATGATGAAGGAAATTTATGAGCAGCCGACGGTGGTCGCGCAAACCTTGCGCTCGTACCTCCGCCCATTGGAAGGCACCGTCGCGCTGCCCGATATGGATTTCGACCTGACGCAAATCCGGCGCGTGACTATCGTGGCGTGCGGGACCAGCTTTTACGCGGGGATGGTCGCCAAATATTGGTTTGAACAATTCGCGCGCGTGCCTGTGGACATCGATGTGGCGTCGGAATTCCGCTATCGTGAACCGATTATGGAGGATGGCGGGCTGGCGCTGTTCATCTCGCAATCGGGGGAGACAGCGGATACTTTGGCGGCGCTTCGCCATGCGCGGGCGGAAGGGCAAAAGATTGCCGTCGTCGTCAATGTCCCGACCAGCACGATGGCACGCGAAGCGGACCTCCTCCTCCCCACCCACGCGGGGCCGGAAATTGGCGTGGCCTCAACCAAAGCGTTCACCTGTCAATTGGCCGTACTCGCCGCGCTGGCCGCGAATTTGGCGAAGGCGAAGGGCCGGATGACCGACGACGAAATGCGCGACATCGTGGCGCATTTGCAGGAGGCTCCTGCTGCGCTCAACGATGCGTTGGAAAAGAATGACGCGATTGAGGCGATCGCGCCGCTGATCGCGCCCGCCCGCGATGTGCTCTACCTGGGGCGTGGGCTGGAATATCCGATGGCGATGGAAGGCGCGCTAAAACTGAAAGAAATCAGCTATATCCATGCCGAAGGCTACGCCGCCGGAGAGATGAAGCACGGGCCGATTGCATTGATTGATGAGGCTGTGCCAGTGATCGTCCTTGCGCCTTCCGGTCCATTGTTTGAAAAAACCGTAAGCAATATGCAGGAAGTGCAGGCGCGCGGTGGGAAGGTGATTTTGGTCAGCGATGCGGCCGGGATTGCCGAGGCGGGCGAAGGCACTTTGGCCACCATCGAAATGCCGTCGGTCCATCCGCTGATTGCGCCAATTTGTTACGCGGTGCCGGTGCAGCTGTTGGCCTATCATGTCGCCGTCGCCAAAGGCACCGACGTGGATCAACCGCGCAATCTTGCCAAGTCGGTTACGGTGGAATAAGCAGATCCCGACCTTTGGCTTTTTATCTGGGCAGGCACCATGGCTGGCAAATTCCTAACGCAGTCTGAAATCGGAGATTTGGCGCGCGAATTGGCCAAAACCAACAGCGTACGGAAACGCGAGGAGCTGACGCGGCACCCGACTTACGCGGTTGTTTGCGGCTGCCCCGATCCGCGTTGCGGAGGCTGGCATGTTGTTGACACGCGCCGGTTGATCCTTACCGCAGATGAAGCAAGCGCAACGCTGCAACGGCGCAAGCACGAACGCAATCGTAATCGCGGCGGTAGTATGGAGAGCCAAGCGTAAATCTTGCCTCAGGGATATTGATTGTTAAATGCCCGACAATGCGATGGCATTGTTGGCGGCATGAATGCCCATCACCAGCCACAAGGATCCGCCGCGCATCCGGATATAGCCAAGCAATATGCCCGACGCCGCAATCGCGCTCATCCAGATAAGGTCATATTGCGTGTGCAACGCCGCCCAGCCTAAAGCGGTCAGGATGACTGCGCCAAATTCGCCAATTTTCCGCCGCAACCAGACCAAAAGGACGCCGCGGAAAATATATTCCTCCGCCAATGGCGCGGCGATAACAATGACGATGACACTTTGCCACAACGCCCAATTGGCAAGCAATGCGTCGATCATCGGATCAGCCGGAACGGGGTGAAACTTTAGGCCGATATATTCCGCCAGCAAGATGAGCGGATAGGCCGCAACGAGCCACTTTAGGCGCGGATCGGTTGGAAACAGCTGCGTTGCTTTGACCTTGCGCCACGCGGCAAAGGCCCACGCAAGGAACGCCATTATGATGAAGCTGGCAGTCATGATAAGGAAGCTGGCGAAAGGGCTGAATTCTGTGGTCATTCGGCTTTGTGCGCAAAAGCGAATGGTGCGGCAAGGGTAAATCAGTGCTCGCCAACGCCCGCCGGGTTTATTATGGAAGAGATATGAGCCTTACCGTTAAAATCATTCTCATTGTCGCCTTAGTCCTCATCGGCTCGCATTTGTTGCTGTGGGGGTTTATTAAGCGCAAATTGCGCGACGCTGAGGCCCGGATCGCCAAGGAAAAGGCCAATGGCGATGGCGGCGGCGTTGTGGCGCCTGCCGATACGGCAGATTGCGGTACCGGCGATAGCGGGTGCGGTGGCGGCGGCGGCGGCGACTAGCCCTTTCGAAAGGGCGTCATCTCGCCCAGAAACTCAATCTCTTGCGCAACGGCGGCGCGCTCGCGTTCCAAAAATTCGGCAACCGCTTTTCTAAAGCCTGGGTGCGCGATATAATGGGCGGAGTAGGTTTGTGTTGGCACATAGCCACGCGCCAATTTGTGGGAACCTTGCGCACCAGCCTCAACCACCGCCAACCCGCGCGCAATGGCCGCGTCGATCGCCTGATAATAGCACAATTCAAAATGCAGGCATGGTATCTCCCGCCGTGCCCCCCAATAGCGGCCGTACAGACGATCCGGCCCAATGAAATTGAGGGCTCCGGCAACGGGGACGCCATCCTGCTCCGCCAGCACCAGCAGGATTTTGTCCGCCATGTTTGCACCCAACAGGTCAAACGCCGCGCGCGTCAAATACGGCGTCCCCCATTTGCGCGCGCCGGTATTCTGATAAAAATACCAGAACGCATCCCAATGTTCAGGCCGGATTTCCGCTCCGGTTAGCGCCTTAATCGTGACCGCCGCCTGCGCCGCGGCGCGTTCTTTGCGGATTGCCTTGCGTTTGCGACTCGATAGATCACCAAGGAAATCGTCGAAACTTGTATAGCCGCGATTTTCCCAATGGAACTGCTGATCGGTGCGGATCAGCCAGCCAGCATCCTCAAACAAGGGCAGTTGCTCGGGCGCTACAAATGTTGCGTGCGCGGAGGAAAAGCCATTTTCGGCCACCAACATCTCCGCCGCACGCAAAAGAGTTGGCGCCAAATCGGGGTGCCCCAACACCCGCGCGCCGGGAACGGGTGTAAAGGGAACTGCGATTTGCAGCTTGGGATAATAATCCCCGCCTGCGCGGTGCCACGCATCGGCCCATGCATAATCAAAGATATACTCGCCCTGACTATGCGTTTTTAAATATGCTGGCAAAGCGGCGGCAAGAACACCATCGCGGTGGATGCCAATAGGCATCGCGCGCCAGCCCGTTCCAAGCCCCACACTGGCTGAGGTCTCCATCGCGGCAAGAAAGGCGTGCGAGAGGAAAGGTTGCTCGGTCCCCGCCATGGCGTTCCATTCCTGCGGTGGCAGCAATGCCACGCCGTCGCTGATTGACGCCGTTATCGGGCCCTCTGCGTCATCGATTGGAGTGGCTGTCATGTTAGCCCATTTGGCGCTTTCCTTCTCTTTGACAAGGCCTGTCTTGACAAGAAATGATAGTCGCGGTGAGATATTGGCAATAACTATGCTATAGGCCGATGCATTATGAAAATCATTGCAATTTACAATTTAAAAGGTGGCGTTGGTAAATCCAGCATGGCGGTCAACCTTGCCGCGGAAAGCGCGCAGGCGTCGGCTCGACGAACGCTGCTTTGGGATTTGGATCCGCAAGGGGCCAGCAGTTTCTTGCTGTCCGATGCGCCCGCCAAGCCCGGCACGGGACGCGGACTTTTCGACAAATCAATCCGCCCGGACAGCGCGATCATGCCTTCGCGTGCCGAAGATGTGGACATAATCCCCGCCGATGTGTCGATGCGCAGTATTGATCGCTATTTGGCCAGCTTTGCCGGAAAGCGGCGATTGGCGAAATTGCTTGAGAGGTTGGAGGGACAATACGACCGTTTGATTTTGGACTGTCCGCCGGGATTGTCAGAATTGTCCGAACAAGTGTTGCGTGCCGCGCATGTGGTTATCGTTCCTGTGGTCCCATCGGCCCTATCGCAGCGCGCTTTTGCTGACATGGTGGCGCATGTGCGCGAAAGTTTCGGCAAAAAGGAACAAGTTGCGATGTTGCCCGTGCATTCCATGGTGGATCGGCGGCGCAAAGCGCATTTGGAAGCGTTAGCGGCGGAGCCAGACTGGCCGATCGTTCCTTACGCAAGCGCTGTTGAGCAAATGAGCGATGTCCGCCAACCTTTGCGCCAATTCGCCAAACGCAGCGCAGCGCAGGCTTCCTATGCGGCGCTGTGGCGCGGGATTGAAAAAAGGCTTGCCACCGGTTAGGCGCGGCGCGGAATAGTTGCCCAATAAATAAGCAATTGCCCCTTTTTTTGGCGTAGCCGTAATTTACGCCTCCGCGCTGCTCGCTCTCACGCACCGCGATCGGCACTTGCGCCAATTCTGAGCGATTGGCACGGTTCTTGAATAAAATGACCGCAATGGCGAGGCCGACGCTTTGGCGAGCCCCGCTGCGCGAATATAATTAAGGGGCGTTTCCATGAAAAAAGTCGAAGCGATTATCAAGCCGTTCAAGCTGGACGAAGTGAAAGAGGCTCTGCACGAGGTTGGCGTATCTGGTATTACCGTCACTGAGGCAAAGGGTTTTGGACGCCAAAAGGGCCACACGGAACTCTATCGCGGCGCTGAATATGTCGTTGATTTCCTCCCCAAAGTGAAATTGGAAGTCGTGGTTGAGGACGATATGGCCGACCGCGTGGTTGAGGCCATTGCGGCCGCTGCGCAAACCGGCCGCATTGGCGACGGCAAAATCTTCGTCATTCCCGTGGAAACCGCGCTTCGCATCCGCACCGGCGAGCGTGATGGTGACGCCGTATAATGTTTGAATACAACCATTTGAAGTTCAATAAGAAAGGGTAGGAAAATGGCGAATAAGCCCGCAGATATTCTGAAAATGATTAAAGACAATGAGGTCGAGTGGGTTGATGTCCGCTTCACCGATCCAAAGGGTGCTTGGCATCACCTTACCATGTGCTCCGACGTGATCGGTGAAGACGAGTTGACCGACGGCCTGATGTTCGATGGCAGCTCGATTGAAGGTTGGAAAGTCATCAACGAATCCGATATGATTCTGAAGCCTGATCTGGACGCCGTCTACATGGACCCATTTAGCGCGACGCCGATGATGATTATCATTTGCGACATTGTGGAGCCTTCGGACGGTTCGCTCTATGCGCGTGACCCACGCTCGACCGCAAAGCGTGCGGAAATGTATCTGCAATCCACGGGCCTTGGCGACACCATCTTTGTGGGGCCGGAACCCGAATTCTTCATGTTCGACAATGTCGAATTTGACACCAGCTACGCTGGCAGCTCTTACAAGTTGGACGACACCGAACTGCCCACCAATTCGGGCACCAAGTACGAAACAGGCAACATGGGCCACCGCCCACGCGCAAAGGGTGGCTACTTCCCGGTCGGCCCCGTGGACGTCACCACCGATATCCGCGCCGAAATGGTCACCACGCTGATGGAAATGGGTCTGCCCATGGACAAGCATCACCATGAAGTCGCGGCGAGCCAGCACGAACTGGGCCTGACCTTTGGTAAGCTCGTCGAAACCTGCGACAGGATTCAAATCTACAAATATGTCGTGAAAATGGTTGCCCATGCCTACGGCAAGACCGCGACCTTCATGCCGAAGCCCATTAAAATGGACAATGGTTCGGGCATGCACACCCACATGTCGATCTGGAACAAGGGTAAGAACACCTTTGCCGGTAATGGCTATGCCGGCCTGTCCGACACCTGCCTGTATTTCATTGGCGGCGTGATTAAGCATGCGAAAGCCATCAACGCCTTCACCAACCCCACCACCAACAGCTATAAGCGTTTGGTTCCCGGTTTTGAGGCACCCGTGCTGCTCGCCTATTCGGCGCGCAACCGGTCGGCGTCGTGCCGTATCCCTTATGGCGCAGGCGAAAAGGCGAAGCGCGTGGAATTCCGCTTCCCCGATCCTTTGGCGAACAGCTACCTCGCGACCTCGGCATTGTTGATGGCTGGTATCGACGGCATTCAAAACAAGATTCACCCCGGCGAAGCCATGGATAAGAATCTCTATGATTTGCCGCCCGCGGAACTCGCCGAAGTGCCGACCGTTGCCGGTTCGTTGCGTGAAGCGTTGAACGCATTGACCGCCGACATGGATTTCTTGCTGAAAGGCGACGTGTTCACGAAGGACCAAATTGAGGCCTATATGGAACTCAAATGGGACGAAGTGTACACATGGGAAATGCAACCTTCGCCGGTTGAATTTGATATGTATTACAGCGGGTAATCGCCGTTATCTCAGTATTGTTAACAAAAAAGGGGTGTCCGGCGACGGGCACCCCTTTTTCATATCAAAATGGTCTGCGGTGCGACAGAAAATGTCGGAAAAGGCCAATTTCGGAATGCATATTGACTCGCGTGACAGTTTTGTGGCCTTATTCTGTTTAACGACAGGAGATGGATAATGGCCGGGGCAATGGGTCGTGACCGCCACGCGTCGTCGACGCGCGGGCAATCGCAATTTTCGGTGGCGTGGGATAAAAAAATGTGCGGGCAAGTGGCCTGGGCGTTGGTTATCCATACTTTGCTGCTGATATTTTTCGTCACCACCAAGATGGAAAGCGACAGCATATCCATCATGCCCTATTTCGCTTTGGTGCTCATGGTTGCGGTCTATGTGGTCATCGGCCGATGGTTTGACCGCCGTTGGCGTGTGCTGGCAAATAGTGAGTTGTCCAACACCAGCCTAGGCCTGCGCTATCGTCTGGATGTTACAATGGTATGGCTCACCGCGATTGGCATTCCCTTTCTGTGGGCGGCGCTTTTGTCTGTCCTTTAAGCAACAGGGTAAAGGCAGTGCTCGATATACGCGGCCCTTGCGTTGTCGTGTTGCATTTCCTAGGTCAGTGCCAACGCGGCAAATCGGGACTGACCAATGAAACACGTGCGCAATCTTTCGATCATTTTCCTACTTCTAGCGGCGGGGGCGGTGTATTGGGCAACGCGTCCGGATGTGGCGCAACTGTCGTTGACCGAGACGCAAGGGACGAAGCCCAAATTCGGGGAGGCCCGCGAACAAAAGGTCCCAACCGTCGCGATTGCCAAAGCCGTCGGCTGGACAGCGAACGATAAACCTGTCGCAGCCGATGGATTTAAAGTCGAGTTGTACGCCGACAAACTCGATCACCCGCGCAACATGATAACTTTGCCCAATGGTGATGTGCTGGTGACCGAGGCGAATAAGCCAGCAGGCGGCGGTGGCGGTTTGACGGGAATGATTTCCGACTGGCTCATGGCACGCGCCGGCGCCGGTGTGCCGTCGGCCAACCGGCTTACCCTGCTGCGCGATGCCGATGGCAATGGCACTGTCGATGAGCGTCATGTGTTTGCCGAGGGGTTAAACAGCCCGTTCGGAATGGCCGTGATGCGCGGCAATATTTTTATCGCTGACACCGATGCTATTCGTTGGTGGCCTTACAAGGATGGCCAAACCCGGGTGGAGGGTAAAGGCAAATTGCTGAAAGCGCTATCGGCACAGGCACCCAACATGCATTGGACAAAGAATTTGTTGGCCAGCGACGATGGCGAAATTCTCTATATTGCGGCGGGGTCCAATTCGAACATCATGGAAAATGGGCGCGACGCCGAAAATGGCCGGGCGCGAATTTCGACCTATAATTTTAATACCAACAAGCTGGAAAATTTTGCCGTAGGCCTCCGCAATCCTGTCGGTATGGACTGGAATCCGTGGACGGGCAAACTTTGGACGGTGGTCAATGAGCGCGATATGTTGGGCAGCGATTTGGTGCCCGATTATCTGACCGAAGTGCCCGAGGCATCGGACTTTGGCTGGCCGCATCACTATTGGGGCGGCTACACCGACGAGCGTGTAATCCCCCGTAAGCCAGAAAAGCGCCAATATGAGCGGCGTCCGGATTACGCCTTGGGCGCACACACCGCTCCATTAGGATTGTTGTTTTCGGATAGTCTCAAGGGGTTCGGCGCACTGGGGCAGGGGGCCTTTGTGGCGCGGCACGGAAGCTGGAATCGCTATCCCATGGCGGGATATGATGTGGTGTTCATCCGCTTTGATGAAAATGGCGACGCGCAGGGGCAGCCCGTAGTGGTGTTGAAAGGCTTTCTTGACGCCGACAATCAGGCAAAGGGACGCCCCACTATGCTGGCCGCCGATCGCACTGGCGCTTTGCTGGTTAGCGATGATGTCGGCAACCGGATTTGGCGCATAAGTCCGATCGCCGCAGCGACTGCTCAATAATCTAACGTTTTGCCTGCCCTTCCGGCGCACTCGACGATATACTGCCAGGCGGTTCGGCCCGATGGCCCGCCGCGTTGGTGGGCGAATTGCAGTGCGTCGGCTTGGCTAAACGGCACGCCGAAATGCGTGCCATATCGCGCAACCATGTCAAGATAGCCGGACTGCTCCACCCGCTGAAACCCCAGTTTCAGGCTAAAGCGGTCGGCGAGCGCCAGCGTATCTTCCTCAATATCGCGCGGATTGATAGCCTCTCTATCCGCTGCATCGCGTGTCATAATATTGCGGCGGTTGCTGGTGACAATCAGCCTGATGTTCTCAGGGCGCGCCTCAACCCCACCATCAAGCATTGAACGAATCGCTCGCACCTCCTCACCCGCACCCGTATCGAAGCCGATATCGTCGATGAACAACACAAACCGCCGCGGCACTTGGCACAGACGCGCGAAAATGGTCGGCAAGGTGTGTATCGCGTGCGCGGCACATTCGACGAGTGCGAGGGGTTTCGCGGCATTTTGCAATTCTGCCACCAAAGATTTTACCAGCGCCGACTTACCGGTGCCCCGTGCGCCCCAAAGCAAAACATCGTGCGCAGGCAATCCGTCCCCGTGGCGGGCCAGCATTTCGGCAAGCGCCGCCTTTTGCCGGTCAACCCCAACAATCAAATGCGATGGCAAAGCGCGAAAAGTCGTCGCGACGTCAAGGCGCACGCCATCCCATCGATAAGCCGGATTCGCCATTATGTCGCAATCCGCCATCTCAGGCGGGCTCAGTCGCTCCAGCGCAGCGGCAATGCGTGCCAATGCAGCAAGAATATCGTTCGTCATCGGCCACCACAAAAGGAGTCAATGCGGCACACCAAGCCTTTATTGCGCCGATTTTTCCTCATTGATTTTCTCCACCCACTCGGGGAAGAAGCTCGGCTCGCGTTCGGACCAACCCTCGGCCGTAGCGGCTGCGTCGCTCATCGATTGCAACAGCGCGCGCCGACGATCAGGCTGCAAATGCGGCAGCGAGGCGGCGGCGCAAAACGCGGC
>JBGSOJ010000249.1:0-13712 GCA_041739175.1 Sphingomonadaceae bacterium | reverse complement strand
CGCCGACTAAGACGAGGCGCAATCCTTGCGCCGCCGCCGATTGCATCGCGCCGGTCCAGCGTGCCATGAACCTGTCCATTGGCCGGATCGTTAGCAATCGATCACCCAGAAGCGCGAAATCGCCGCCATCAATCTCCCCGCCAATGGCCAATGATGCGATGTCGAAGGGCATGGGTCCGCCGCCCTTTAATGTCAGCAAGCGGCGGTTGGCATCCAATCCGGTGACAGCGTCATAGATAAACCGCACGCCCGCTCGCCGAGCCAACGCCGCGCTGTCGATCATCATCGCCTCGGCAGGAATCGCGCCCGCCATCCAAGAGGGCAGCATCCCCGAATAGACCGTGCGCGGACCATCGCTGACCATCACCCAATGCGCATCGCAGGATGTGCCGTGCTCTATCAGCCGCGCCAGCACGCCCAAATGCGCGTGGCCGCCGCCCGCCAGAACTATCGTCGGTTTATGTTGGCTCAATTGTTTGGGTCCCAGTTGTTGAGGCGAATTGTCGCGAAACAATGGGAAAACATATATGAATTATGTGGGGCATGTCGAATAGCCACAGGTAAGCAGCTCCATTGACCACCTACCACTTCAGCAGGCGTTGCAATACCAACGCGGCCGTCGCTGTCGTAACGAATGGCGTTGCGATGTGCCAAAGGAACAGGTGGCTCACATCGCCAATCGGGCAGGCCAGTCCATAGGCAATTGTCCCCATTGCGCCGCCTGCTGTTCCTATGGTTGCGGCGGTCAAACGGGGGTGGGCGGGCGCACCGCGGCGGACCCATGCGAACAGCGTTGCCATAACGGGTAGCGATGCGGCAAGGCTGGCCAACAGGCATTTCAACCCATGGCCTTCATGCCAGATCGCGCTTTCGCCGCCATGCACCGCAATATCCACAATTGCCGCCACAGGTAGCACCGCGATCATAGCCAGCGCCCATTTCGGTGCGCTGCGCCGTGCACCGGTATACGGCGTGGCCATTGCCAAGGCCGTTACTGCCGCGCTCACCGCCAAAATCAGGAGCAAGCCATTGGCTATGACCAACGGCACCAATTGTGCTGCCCCGGCCTGGTCAATTCGGATGCCCATCATCATGATGACAGCCGTCACGGTAAAGCTCATCGCCCCAATGACCCACATGGCTCCATTTATGGCGCGCAAAGGCGAAACAGGTTTTGAATCCGCAACTAAGGCGGCAATCAGGTCGGTTGTGGATTGGCTCGACATGGCAAAATTTCCTAGACAAGAACAGTCAGTCTTGCGTTTTTATTGGCTGGGATGCAGATCAAAAGTCAATGCAATCTTACCCTTGGACATTCGGTGCTAGCCCCTGTCCGGCACCGCCGAACAGGGGCCGCAGGCGCACGCCAAACCGCATTAACGTTTAACAGGTGTGAGCGAACCCTTGCCCTTGGGTGTTTCCATCTTGGTGCATTCGCCCTTGGGGACCAATTTCCAGGCATTACCCTGATAGTCGCGGGTCGAGGTGCCTGCACAGCTTGTGCCAGGACCGGCGGCGCAATCATTCTTGCCCGCTTTGGCAACGCCATAGCATTTTTCCATCGCGGGTTTACTTTGGGCGTGAGCAGGCGTCATGGCAAGGCCAGTGGCGACAACAGAGGTCAATGCGGCTCCGGCCAGCGCGGCGAGTGTAGGTTTGTTCATGGCAAGTCTCCTTAACAATGGGGGCGTCACGCCATTGCAGCGGTGACATGAACTATTTCGCCGCCGGACGCTGGAAAGTTACACCGCCGATAATTTTTTTTCGCATTCGGGGATTTTCTGGCAGCCGACCGTGCCTTTTTTATCGCCGTTACGGGCAGGAAACGGGACCTAGGTCCCGACCCTAGCTGAGCAAGGAGTATAAAAACATCGCGCCGGCCGGTATGTCGAAGAACAAAGTCACGGCCATTTGTGCCGTGGCCAAGAGCACCCAAACCCCGAAACCCGTCTTCAAATCAACGTTACGTAATGTTCGCACAAGGACGTAGAATGGCACAATCAAAACCCAATGGGACAAAGCGGGCCATCCGGTGGACAGTTTTTCAACGCGAATGAAGGGTAAAAAGCCAAAGAAAATAATGTGGCTGGCCACGGGGCCCAGCGCATAAATCTGCGCCTCTTTCCGCCAGAGGACAAAGAAGAAACAGCCGCCGACAATATAATCCGACATCTCCATCCACATTTTCACATGGAGCGGCAAATTGGCCATAATTTGGCCCATCACTTGCCCGGCGTTTGGAGCGCCATCTGGCGCGGGGGGCATTCCGGCATTCGCAACGAAAGCCAAAAGAAGGAATACGGCCGCCAACAACACGCCCGCTAATAGCCCAAATTGCCAAGAACCCAATCGCAACATCATCCGTCTCCCTCGCTTTTCGGCTATATAGCGCAATGCAATGGCTGCCGACAAATTGGCGGTTGTGATGGATGGGTATCGAGCGCGCCGATTGCACTTTTTTATGCATCGCCGTCAAAATATTTGGCGACCGTGTAACCGATGGCACAGTTACGGCGAACTACCTTTTGAAACCATAGGACACAGATTTTGGCCAATGCACCATTCAATAGAAGGACCATTTTAGCGGCCATTACTGCCGTCGTGGTCCCTTGGCCAAGGATGCTTGCTCATGCCATGCCCAGTGCGCCCGCGCCGTTTGATATGGCGACATTCGAAACTGCGCTGCGCAAGCATAGTGTCGTTGTTGTCGAAACCTATGCCAATTGGTGCTTACCATGCCGGATACAGGGGCCATTGCTTAATACCGCACGGGCGCGTCCGAAAAATGCCGATTCCATCGTCCTGCGCATTGGGGAGAAGAGCCCCAAGCCAATTTGGAAGCGTTTTGGCTTAAAAGCTTATGGTGTGATTATCGTCTTCCGCGAAGGCCGTGAAGTAGCCCGCGGGTCGCCGACCGAACAAGCGGACATGGACCGCTTGTTCGGTCATGCGGGCTAGTCTGCCCTATAAGAAGGAGAGGCGAAATGGCCGTCTTGCATTTTCTGGGTAAGCTGCTTGCAGGCTATCTAACCGGACCATCCTCATCCCCTTATGCCAGCCCGCCAACCGATATGGCCGCGCTTGCCAAAGCCGTTCGGCCCGGCGATGTTGTCCTGGTCGATGGCAAGCAAAGGGTTAGCACAGCGATTAAATATCTCACCCAATCCACATGGTCACACGCGGCCCTGTGCATAAAGGCACAAGGGGCCGAGGGCGCGACGCCTTGTTTTGTGGAGGCCGATGCGGCGGACGGTGTGCGCATTGTCGGCTTGTCCGAATTTGACGGCCTGCATTGCCGCATTTGTCGCCCTGTCGGCCTGTCTGACGAGGGCGTTCACGCCGTCATCAATTATGCCGTTTCGCGCGTAGGCGATGCCTATGATCTGGCCAATGTCGTTGATTTAGCCCGCTATCTATGCCCAACTCCACCTGTACCCACGGCATGGAGGCGGCGGATGATCGCCTTGGGCAGCGGTGAGCCAAGCAAAGCGATTTGCTCGACCCTAATTGCGAAGGCGTTTCAATCGGTGCGCTATCCTATATTGCCCCATGTGACACAGGAATTGCGCGATGATCCGGAATGCAAAGGGTGCGTGCGCGATATTTTGCATATTCGACATTTCAGCCTGTTTACGCCCCGGGATTTTGACGTATCCCCCTATTTTGCGGTGGTAAAGCCGTCGTTGGAGGCTGGGTTTGACCTTGCCGCGATGCAATGGGCTGATTTAGTGGCATGAAAAAAGGCTGGCGAAGATTTCCTCCGCCAGCCCCATCATCTTATCCGCTGCATAAGTTTAGCAGCAAGGCAAACCGCAGCAAGCGGCCAACGCGCAACACGCGCTTGCCATTGCATTTGGTGCGGCCGCAAAGGCCACGCCGGGGGTCAGCAATGCCGTAACGGCGGCCAATTTTGCAAATAATTTCATGATAATTCTCCAATTTCGGATGATATAAAATTCAGTGTATTGGGATGAAAAATCACGCAATTCGAGGTGGCGGCAATTCCAACTTTGCTAAAAAGGCAACGGGATGGCGCAGGGCCATTGGTGTCACCACCTCAATTGGGCGCCACAGCGTAAGGGTAACGGGTGCGGGTAAGATCGCCGCTGAACACGTCGTGCGACATGACGCCGCCGCCAAAAGGCAAGCATTGGTGTCCTCATCGCAGCAATCGGAACAGTTGTGGTCCCCCACAAAGCGCTCTGGACCAGGTACAGATGGTCTGGCCATCCCGATGAACAGGCAAAGGAGCAGCGTGAGCAAAAGAGGACGAAGGGCGTTCATAGATTTATATTCGTCTTGTTGTCACACATGGTTACAGCGGGCAAATAAAATCATCGGTTGGGCCAAGGGAGAAAAATCTCACTCAACGCCCAATGCGTCTATTTTGGTGTCGAGATCGATTGGCCGGATAGCCAAAATATCATTGCCTGTCTCAAATACCTCATCGCCATTTGGGCCATCGTTGCGCAGCGCTGTTAATTTCTCATCACGTTCGATCAGCATATCGGCGATGTCATTGCGATAGAGCGCCACCATCGCGGTTAGGAACCGATTGACCGTCCCGTCTTCCTCGGTTTGATCCACATTATAATGGCACAAATGGTCAATCATGACCGGCGCGGGATACATGAATTCATCGGTGACCCATCGGTTGGTAGCAAACCAGCTTATCGGTATGCCGAGATGGTCAATGGATAAACCCGCGATGTGCGTCACAAATGCCTGAGCATTTTCGCCCGACGCGGGTTGTGCCATTGGGGCTGCGTCTGCGGCTATTTGTGTCCGATGGAGGAACAGATGGAAATGGCCATGCTCCGCCGGGTCGCGGTCGCCCGGGGCATGGACGTGATAATACCATCGCGATTGGGTAAGGGCATCACGGGCATCATTATCGGGATAATGGCTCCACCAATGAACATCGCCATCGGGCAAAACGCGCTGCATCAGTGGCCGCCCCTCGGCCGCCATCTGTGTGATGGTTTCAATCACAACATGAGCAGCGTCAATCGGGTCCATCATTGTCCCAATCATCATGCGCGATCCATCAAAGCCAGAATGTGTAATGGTGGCCAGCGGCGATGGTGATCTTCCGCTGACCATAAACTGTATCGCCTTACGCCTTTGGTGCGCAAGGCTTGGCGGCGCATGGTTTGGCCGCACACGGCTTCGCTTCGCACGCAGCAGCGGCGCATGGTTTCGCTTCACATGCAGCAGCGGCGCAAGGCTTCGCCTCACGCGCAGCAGCGGCACAGCCTGCGGCGCTGCAACTGGCGACTTCGGTGGTTTCTTGTGCAGGTGCTTCCGACTGGCCCGAACAAGCCGCCGTCGCCAAGGTCAGGCCACCAGCAACTGCAAGCATCGATGCTAAGTTACGTTTTTTCATACATATCCTCCCGATAGGAATTAAGGTTAGACGCGCATTCGACTTTCCGGCCGCGTCCATGTGCCGGAAAGCGTCGGCCGGCAAAAAGCCATCCGAATAAAAGCTATTCGGCAAGGACGGAGAAAAGGTTACAGCCAGCCAAAAAGAATATGTGGGAAATTTTCCGGCCGTGTTTGCTAATGGTCTGCCCCACGGCTGGCCGCGCCAATCGGTATCCAATTGACGCGGCGGGAACCGATCGGGAGGGGCTCGGGCCCACAGTGATATTCTGGACAGCAGCGGAATAAGTTACAGAAATTCTGCCAAGGGGTAGGCCTTGATGAAACACGCCTTGTTTCAACTAGATGCGCCATTGGCTCGTCAACGCCAACCGAATTTCACATCAAGTGACAGCCTGTCTTCATCGCGAAAAGCTAGCAAGACCAATGCGGCCGCTGCCATGCCCAATGATGGGAAAAAGAGTATTTGGCTGGTTTCCCGCGTAAGCAAATATAGGCCGAATGGATCAAGCAAATATTTCCAGATGGACACTGCGCCGACCACCAATACGACCGCCTGCGCGGCAAAACTGTAACGCCTCCACAGGCCCAAAATGCAAAGCATCCCGATCACGACCAATGCAATGCCCCAAATCATTTGGATTGTGGCGGACTGCCCCAAGCCAGCATAATATTTTTGGCTGACGTGCGCGCCCATGTCCGGGGACGCCAGCCTAACTACGCCCCAAATCACCAGCAACAAACCCGTCGACACGCGCAACATCAATAATGTTATGGCCTTCATTGCTCTCTCCGATTTCTATGAATTTTTAACATCCCGATAATGCCCAGACTTTGGGCGGGACGGCAAGGGCTATAGCGCAATTATGTGGTGGGGAGGGGGTGTAACCGGAAGCATGAAATTGGCGAATACACCATTGGGAGATCGAAAACATTGGAAGGTTAATCATGAAAATAGCACACATCCTCGCCGCCAAGGGAACCAAAGCGCGGACAATCGGCCATAATCAGAATTTTGGTTCAATATTGCCCATGATGCACGACGCGCAAATTGGCTCTATGGTGGTTGTCCATGCTGAAACCGGCGCATTATTAGGCATAATTTCGCAACCTGAGATTTTGGCGGCTCTGACCAAATTTGGCGTGTCCAGTCTTTCGCATTGTGTTACTGATTTAATGCGTAAGCCTATATCCACGTGCACTATGGACGATGACATCCGGTCGATAATGGCGCAAATGACGCACGAACGGTGCCGTCATATTGTGGTGACCAGCGCCGATAGTGCCATATTAGGCGTCGTTTCACTTGGCGATTTGGTGGCCGCCCAATTACAAGAAACGCGGTTGGAAGCCAATGTGCTGCGCGATATAGCACGGTCGCATATCATGGCGACTGCTGCCTAATCCAAAAGGCTAGGCCCCTAAAATCCCGCTAAGAAACGATTGTGTCCTAGCGGGATTTTATGCGCGCCGAACCATATTGCATGGCGATAAATCCCGCCGCGATTGTCGCGACCATGATGAGATAGGCGATTATGCCGTGCTGCGCCAATCCGGGGATCGACCATAGCATCATAGTGTCATTGCCCCCTGGAATCATGGCCGCGCCGGACCCCATCAAAAACCCGCCAGCGGAGCAACCGGCGGCCTCAAAAAGGCTTGGCCAAACTAGGGTAAATTTGGACCCTAATATCGAGCTTATTGTTGCGCCGCCAAACATAGCGACAGCGCCGATTTCCAAAGCCCAATTATGCGCATCCAAAGATCCGTGGATGGCTCGATCCAACACGGAGGTATAGCTCCAATCAGGGTTAAACGTATAAATTACACCGCCCGCCACGCCCACAATGATCAGCGCCATCATAGGAATGGTGCGGCGGCGCGCGAGTTTTCGGATGCTGTAAAGGATCATCACGCCGAAAATTATCGCGGCTAAACAACCAAACCATGTGAAATTGACAGCGGCGATAGCATCCGCTGCTGATTTTCCGCCTGTTACGCCGTCGCCGTTATGCATTTTGGGGACAAGGATTAACGCAACCGCAATACCGGCCAATGTGAACAGATAATTGAGATTGCCTCGGCACAGTTGTGATACGCTGCCCAAAAAGCAGCCCTTGTTCAACAACGCCCCCATGCCCAACACGATGCTTCCTATCACCAATGGCATGGCGATTGGCATATCCGCCGGAAATTTAACTTTGATCGGCCACAGAAATGCAAAGCTGAGCAGGACCAGCCCCGCCCATCCGATGGCGACGAACAGTCCCAGCATCCAATCCGCACGTCGTTCGATGATAAGCCGCCGTGTGCTGGCGACGGTGCAACTGTTCGCGCGGACCAAGGCAGCACCGAGCAAAAGTCCCGCCAATGCGGTAATCCACGTTTCGGCCAAAATCACCCTAATCGACGCAAGGGTCAAGCAAGCAATGCAGCGCGCTCAGCACTGGAATCAGCAATAGGCTAATAATCATCAACGCAAAAATCCGGCTATCGAATAATAGGGCGAAATACTGATACGCCGGAATTGCCATCGCCGTCGTCAATGTCAATGCCGCCAATCGCGACCATGCCATTGTGGAGAACATCCTGCGGCTCCTTTTTGCGGGCCGCGAAGCTGTCCCTAGCGATGCTTGATGAATTTTGACATTGGATGCAGATATTTTGGCTGACGTGGGCATGGCGACACTCCCTTTGCTTAATGGCGTTCCTCTCTATTATTCGTTCATTTTGGGCATTTGGTTACGCGCGGTCGGCTTCATCGGGTATTTGCTATTGAGCCTTATCGTCGCCATGCCGCTGGGGTGATTTACAATCCAAAGCAATCTAGGTCAGCTGCAACGGTCATAGGCCTATCATAGGCCTTGCGAATAGCGGTCTCCCCCTCGTTCTGCCGAACCAGCGCGCGATGCATATTGTGCGCAAGGACCAGTTGCCCGGGTTCGATCGCGGCGGCGGTTTCGCCAATGGAGCCGGGCCAGCGGTGTAATCCGCGCGGTTGGCCGTCGCCTTCGGGAATCACGTTATGCATCACCAGAATTTCGGGCTTCTTCCCACGAAACTCTTCCACAAATTTCGTGCTAAGAAAGCTTTGGTCACCCGCAAAAATTATTGATTTCCCACCAACTTCAATCAAATAGGCCAGCGCGGGGCCATCGCCATGATGAACCGCGATGGCGCTGATCTGCATTGCGCCGTCGTCATACACCAATTGGAGCGTTTCGTTGGTGACATCAATGTCTTTGGATTCCAACTTGGGCAGGTCAAAACGCCCATCCAAAAATCCAGACAGATACCGAAAAGCCCCCGTTTTCTCATCAAATAGTGCGGTGAGGTGGTCGGTCATGCCCGGAAACAACGCATCACCGCTCGGTCCTATAATGGGTAATGGTTCTGTGCGTTTGGCGAAGCCACCACTGTTCAAAATGGCATCCAAATCGGCGACGTGATCGCCGTGGAAATGGGTGACGAGAATTGCCTTATGATCGGTGAATTTCGCGCCTGATTGGCCATAGCGAACGAATGCGCCGCTGCCCGCATCGACCAAGACGGCAGCCCTGCAGTCAATCCAGATTAGGGCGCTTGTCCCGGCCCTGTCTCCTTCGGCGATGGGACCACCGGAACCCAATATCTGAACAGCGACGGGCGCATCGCATTGCGCGCTTGCCGACGTAGCACACCCAATAAGGGCGAGCGGAGCAGCCATTGTCATGGCCAGAGTCAAAAGCCGTTTTCATGCCTATCCCTTGTTTCGATGACTCCATCGGGCCGCCATCTACCAACGGATGGCAACCGGCACGAGCAACCGGCCGAGCAACGCGCTGAGCGCCACGGACAGGCTGTGCCAAATGCCAATGTGGAGAATATCGTCGATAGGGCAATGCAGCGAATAAGCAAAAATACCAAGGCTTCCCGCCGCGATACCGGTCAGCAGCCCGGCCTGATCCGGCGAAGTCGGCGCGCCGCGCCGCAACCAAAAGGTCAAAGCGCCGCCTGCAAACAGGCCAAGCAGGCTGCCGTGGGTGAGGCAGTTAACGCCGTGCACCGGCTGCGATTGGAAAAATGCATTGCCCTCTTGAATAAAACCCAACACAATCGCGCTCAACGGCAATAGCGCCGCCATAGCAACCGCCCATGCCCATCCCCCATGCCCAATACCGACGTGCGGGCGGCTCATGCCGATGGCCGTAACGGTTGCGGCAATGCCCAGCATGAGGAACAATCCGGTCGCCAAGACAAAAATCGGGTTCGCGACCGGATTTTCGACCATGAAGCTGGACCTGATCCCGAAATAGAGCGCCATCACGATGACCGTTAAAATAACGCTCCCCACGCCGATCGCCCACCCACGGGGAAAGGTCAATGGCCGGATTGGCCGCAGATCGCCGACCAAATCATCAATGAAACTTTGGGTGTCGGAACGCATAACAATTACTCTTTCTCAATCATGGCGGCGAGTTTTTTCAAACCGCGATGAATATTGACCTTTACCAAGGATTCGCTTTGGCCCGACGCGTCGGCGGCTTCGGCGATGGACAGTCCCTTAATTTTGACCATATCAATAGCGTCTGATTGCGCGGGCGGCAGATAGGAAAACATCCGCTCAAGACTAATGCTTGCCTCAATGGTCGATTCTGTATCGTCAGCGGCAAAGTTTTCATCAAACTCGGTTTCGGCGGATTTATAGGTTTTGCGCAGTTGATCTACCCAGCGGTATCGGGCGATGGCGGCAAGCCACGGCAGGAAAGGGCGATTGGGGTCGTAACTGGCCAATTTATGATGGATGGAAAGAAGCGTGTCTTGGACTAAATCATCTATCTGATGCGGCACAATCCGACGCGCGTAGAACCGCCGTAACCATTTCTGACATTCCATCAGCAGCGTGGCGTAGGCCTGCCGATCGCCGCCCTGTGACAACGCCATCAGGCGCGCCATCGTGGCATCATCGGCAATCATGCGCGGGTTCTTTTAGCCAACAAAGCATCCAGCGACAGGCTTCCTCCGCCCCGCACGATTAGGATCAGCGCAAGGGCCACCCAAAGCATATGCATTGTCCACCATGCCTCTGGATAGACAAAGATTTGAATGACCATCGTCATTCCAATCAATGCCGCCGCCGACAGGCGGGTCAGCAGGCCCAAAACGAGCAAGATGGGGAAAGCGTGTTCCGACACCGTTGCCATCACCGCGGCAAAATCGGACGGTAAGGGTACGGCGCTATATTCTTCGCTGAACAGGAAATAGGTGGAATCGCTGATTTGGAACCAGGATCCTTCCTCGACCTTCGACCGGCCTGACCGCCAAAATATGCCGGCGAGCGCGATGCGAACGAAGATCAGCATTATCGATTCCGGCAGTTTCCCGGAAACCCAATCAATTGCCCGGTCATACAATGCGATCATGCTATTTCCCCTTCTCATTTTCAATCAAAACACCGGCGTTGATGAGGTCCATCAATATCGGCAACGCTGCGGCGTCATCACCTTGTTCGGTGAGGAAGGCGAAAAGGTTACACATACGTGCCGGCTCTTTCATAAATGTGATGGCGGCCATTTGCACCGCGCCCAAAGGCGATAGCAAAACTTGCTCAAACGGGCGGACGGTTAGCAACCCCGCTGCTTCGGACAGCATCGGCACATCGGCCAGCAACAAGGCGTGCGGCTGCGCGCGCAGCGGCACAAACCGAACCGAAGGATGCAAAGCGATGGCGGCTTCCAAAATGACATTTTCATCCAGGCCGGTGAAATTGGCAAGCGACAACGGCGTGGCCTCTGCGCCATGAAAACTTTGCAACCAAGCCCATTCGGCGCGCGCCAAATCGATCAGCGCATCGCCAATTTGCTGCATTGCAAGGAACTCGTCGAGATAGTGCCCGATGCTGTTCAGGGGCAGGGCGGTTACACCGGGATGGTCCAAATAGTGGCGGGACAGGGCGTTGAATGCGTCGGCCCCCATGGCTTCGCGTGTTTTTGGAAAACTGTCTTCCAACGCCACCAATCGCGCAAAGGATATGGTATTGGCATGAACCTTCATCCCGCGCACCCAATCGGCGCGGGTTCCGGCGAATAGCGTGTCCGGCAAATAATCCGGCCCATGATCCAACGCGGCCATCATTGATTGTTGCATCTGCTCAAACGATGGCATGGTGGGTTCCTACGCTGCGCGATGCCTGTGCGGCGTCCATAATTTTGGTCGCTTTTTCCGCCTCTTCCATCAAAATATTATAGGGCGGAACATCGGTGTCCCATTCGATAAGAACCGGCTTTGGGCCCGCGCGGGCGATGAAGCGTTCAAACAACGCCCATGTTACATCCGTCACCGGCGAACCATGATCATCGATCAGAAACGCGCCCTGTTCATGTGCCTCAATCGCATGGCCAGCCAAATGAATTTCACCGACCAGCCTTGGATCAAGGTCATCGATAAAGGCAAAGGGATCAAAGCCCAAATTGGTTGCGGACACCTCCACATTGTTCACATCGAACAATATTCCGCATCCCGCCCGTTCACACAGCAGGTGGAGGAAATCAATTTCATCCATCTCATCACCGGCAAAGGCCAAATAACGCGACGGGTTTTCAATCAAGATTTTGCGCCGCAAACGGTCCTGCACCGCGGATACCTGTGCCACAAAATGGTCGAGAGCGACATCGGTATAGGGAACCGGCAACAAATCGGGATAACGGTTGCTTGCCGTTCCGCTCCAACTCAAATGGTCGGATACGCAAGCGGAGTTATAGCGGTCGCATAAGCGCGCCAACTGCTCCAATTCATTGCGGTTATGGCCCGATGCCGTGCCCAGCGACAGGCCGACAGAATGAAAGCTAATCGGTAAATGCTGCACAATTTCGCCAAGCCAGCGGTGCGGCGGCCCGCCATCGCAAAAATAATTTTGCGGGTGAACCTCCACCCAACGCGGCCTTGGCACGCGACTGCTGGCTGACACAGACTCAAGAACGTCCGCATAATGTTGCGGCTTAAGCCCTATTCCCACCGAACAGGGGCAATCGGAGTGAATAGTCATGTCAGCCAGCACCCGTCGCGACCCGAGGGGACTAACCCTGGGGGACAGGCTTTGTATTGCCGTCATGCGCGGCGAGAGTCCCGCCCATCTTCGCGCAATCGCCGGCAGGAACATTTTTCCAGGCGTTTCCTTGGTAATCCACCGTTGACGTGCCGGCGCAGCTTGTGCCCGGACCCGCGGCGCAATCGTTTTTGCCCGCTAAGGCAACGCCATAGCATTTTTCCATCGCCGCAACCTTTGTGTCGGCCGCCTTATCTGAAGTTTCAGCACCCCCGGAACCACAAGCGGCAAGCAAAGCCGCCGTCGCCAATGCCGAGGCAGTTCCTGCAAATTTCATCGAAGCCATCATGATTTCTTTCCATCCCAATATTACGACACAGCGTCGTTTCCTTTGTATTCGGTGTCGGAGGATGATTGGTTACAGATGAGTAGAGAATTTTTTGGGCAGGCTCGTTAATGTTGGTGGGTTATGTCTGATGGAGGTTGCTGCATATGCCGAAAAATTGCGGTGGATAAGTCGGCTGCAGCCTTGCAAATCTTGTACTTTCCTTACGCATGAGCGAAGCGATCATGGCTAAAAAGCTGTTTTAACATGGTTAGTTTTGGTTATTGGCGCTGATGGGAATCCTGTCTCCCCGACCAATTATCTGCAAAAATTGCCCCAAAGGACGAGAACCGCCACTTTTCGATGGAGGCGGTAATGGGTCGCGGATCAATTCGGGATATTGTGCACAAATTGTGCTCGAAATTATGCGCATTTTGTGCACGCGCTGGAACATGTAAGCGTGACTCATCGGGGTGTGACTCAATTTGGGGCAACTCATGGGGGATGACCCATGGCCAGTAATAATTTCTGTTTGGTCCCGGCATTTGATGATGCATTTTTCATGCAGGAATGGAAGGATGCACTATGGTACAGATTCTACACGGCAGCGCCCGCACGACTGAGGCAGTCCGTCGAGCGATACAACATAGTGAAGAGAGCCTGAGGGTTCTGTCCAAGCGTTACGGGGTCAACCAGAAGACCGTCGCCAAGTGGAAGAAGCGCACGGCAGTCAAGGATCTGCCGACGGGGCCTAAGGATGCCCACTCGACTGTGTTGAGCATCGCGGATGAGGCGATCATTGTTGCCTTCCGCAAGCACACCCTGCTGCCGCTCGATTGTCCGTCGTCAGAACATTTGGCACTGTTGTCTGCGTAAATTAGCGGAGTATCGGCCTCATCTGATGGGTTGATATTAAGCGGCTAGCTTGCGGTGTTGCAAGCGCCGATGTTCGATGGTTTGTTTTTTGATCCTTTCACG
>JBGSOJ010000248.1:0-6982 GCA_041739175.1 Sphingomonadaceae bacterium | reverse complement strand
ATGCGCGCCTCCCGATTTTGGGCCCGATCATCCGATTTTCTCCATCGCCGCTGTCAAAGCCTCGCTATGCGGGCCGCTGCGTTCGTGGCGTTCGATGTCCTCGGGCGGCAGCGGCATCGGCGTTCCGGCCATCGCGGCGGCGAGCCGGTCGGTATCGAGCGCCCCCTCCCACTTCGCCACCACCACGGTCGCCACGGCATTGCCGATAAAGTTGGTCAACGCGCGGCATTCGCTCATAAAGCGATCGACGCCCAGGATCAGCGCCATGCCCGCCACCGGAACCGATGGCACAACGGAGAGCGTGGCGGCAAGGATGACAAAGCCCGCGCCCGTCACGCCCGCCGCGCCCTTGGAGCTAATCATCGCCACCGCAACCAAGGTCAATTGCTCGCCCATCGACAACTCAATGCCCACCGCCTGCGCAATGAACAGCGCGGCCAGCGTCATGTAGATATTCGTCCCGTCCAGATTGAACGAATAGCCCGTCGGCACGACCAGCCCGACCACCGATTTGCGGCAACCAGCAATCTCCATTTTCTCCATCAGGCTGGGCAGCGCCGCTTCTGACGATGATGTGCCCAGCACCAACAGCAATTCTGCGCGCAAATATCGGATAAGCGCGAAAATCGAGAAGCCGGCGAAATACCCAACGAGGCCCAAGACGACGAGCACGAACAAGAGCGAGGTGATGTAGAACGTCGCAATCAAAGCACCCAAACTCGCCAGCGAGCCAATGCCGAATTCGCCAATGGTAAAGGCTATCGCGCCAAACGCCCCAATCGGCGCCAATTTCATCAGCATATGGACCAGCTTAAACACGACTTTGCTCATCGAGCCGAGGATGTCGGACACCAAATCGCTATGCGGGCGCGTCGCGGCCATCGCCACACCGACCAATATGGCGACCAGCAGCACTTGCAAAATCTTGCCGTCGGTCATCGCGCTGATCAAGGTTTCAGGAATGATGTCGAGCAGGAAGCCGACGATGCTCTGCTCCTGTGCCTTTTCGGTATAATTGGCCACCGCGCTGGGGTCCAATGTTGCCGGATCAATGTTGAGGCCCGCGCCGGGCTTCACCACATTGCCGACGATCAGCCCGATAATCAGCGCGAGGGTGGAAAAGGTCAGGAAATAGGCAAAGGCCTTGCCCGCGACGCTGCCCACTGCCTTCATATCGCGCATCCCCGCGATGCCGGTGGCCACGGTCAGGAATATGACCGGCGCAATGATCATTTTGACCAGCTTGATAAAGCCATCGCCCAGGGGTTTTAACGACGAACCAAATTCGGGGTAGAAATGGCCGACCATTGCGCCCAGAAATATGGCGGTCAACACCTGCACATAAAGCTGCCGATACAATGGCAGGCGCGGCGCAGGAGGCGGTGGTGTGGTCGCCAGTTCAATCTGTAATGCCATCGCCTACTCGTCCTCCTCTGGGTCTATTGCCCTTGAACATAGGCTAAAGCTGTTGCCGGTTGGTGCAAGCGAAGATTGGTAAAATCAAAAGCCTATATAAATCAATAGTCTGGTATGAACTGCCCCAATATTTGTGCGAAAATCCGCACAAAATCATTGACCAATGTGCGCATTTTCGCACAGGTTGGAATGGGGAGGGGGCAGGTGCACACAATCAACCGACGCTATCTCATTGCCCTTGCCGGCTTGGGAATCGCATTATTGGGCCTTTTGGCCATGCTGGCGGTTGACCGCACGGTGCGCGAAGCGACGCTGTCCGATGCCAAGGAAGAGGCGCAGTATAATGCCGCGCTGTTGACCGCTGGCTTCAAAAGCGAATTGGACAAATTCACTTTGGTCCCGCGCGTGTTGGCGATTGATCCGGAGGTTGAGGCGTTGCTCGCCAACGGCGGCAATCCCGCTTCGCTCAATGCCCGTCTGGCCGATTTGGCCAAGCAAACGGGGGCCGCCGCGCTGTATGTGATGGATGCCAAGGGCACCGCAATCGCCGCCAGCAACGCCGCACTACCGACCAGCTTTGTCGGCTCCAACTATCGCTTTCGCCGCTATTTTTCCGACGCCTTACGCGATGGCGAAACATCCGAATTTGCCCTTGGCACAGTCAGCCGCCGCCCTGGCCTCTACATCGCAAGGCGGGTGGAGGCGGGTGGAGCGCCTTTGGGCGTGGTGGCGATTAAGGTGGAATTTGATGCTATTGAGCAAAGTTGGCGCGCGGCGGAGGCGGGGGTGTTTGTGACCGATGCCGATGGCGTTGTGCTCATCACCAGCAACCCCAATTGGCGCTTTCGCACCACCAAGCCCAAGGCCAAGGATGCGGTCACGCGGGCGCGGGATCAATTGCGTTTCGGCACGTCTGCGCTGCAACCCCTGGATGTGACGGCCTATGGTGCGCAGGGCACGTCATCGCAGCTTTTGGACAATATACAGCCCGTGGCGAATGCGGGCGGTTGGGAATTGCACTTGCTGATCGATGCCGCCCCGCGCCTTTCGACGGCGATTGCCAATGGCCGGTTGTGGGTAATGCTGGCGCTGGTTTCCAGCGTCCTGTTGGGCGGTGCGTTTATCCTATGGCGCAAACGGCGGGAGGCAGAGGCGGAGGCGATGATTGCCGCGCGCACCGCGACATTGCGCGATCAATTGATTCAGGCCAACCGGCTGGCGACCCTTGGCCAAGTCACCGCGGGCGTGGGCCATGAAATCCGGCAGCCAGTGGCCGCGATGCGGATTTTCGCCGAAAGCGGGGCCAAGTTGCTGACCGCCGGGCACAATACCGCCGCCGCCGAAAATTTTGACAAGATCATCCATCTGACCGACCGCATTGGGCAAATCACCGAAGAATTGCATCGTTTCAGCCGTCGCGGCGCACGCGCGCCCCGTGACTTGCCGCTGTCGCACGCGATTGATGGCGCGTTGCTGTTGCTTAAGGAGCGCATCAATCGGGCCGGCATCACCCTGCACTTGCCCGATCCGGCCGACGCGCAGATGATGGTGCGCGCGGGCCATGTGCGGTTGGAGCAAGTGCTCGTCAACCTCATCCAAAATGCACTGGATGCTGCCACGCCGGAGGGGTGGATTGCGATCGAGATAGCGACGGAGGGCAATCATTGCCTGCTCACCGTTGCCGATAATGGCCATGGCATTGACGCGGCGACCATGGCCACCCTGTTCCAACCCTTTGCCACGACGAAGGAGGAGGGGCTGGGCCTTGGCCTTGTCATATCACAGGATATAATGCGCGGCCTTGGCGGCGATTTGCGCGTCGAAAGTGGCCCCGATGGCACGCGTTTTATCATGGTCATCCCGCGCGCATGAGCGGCCCGCTGCCCGTATCGGTCACCTTGGTTGAGGATGACACCGCCCTGCGCGACGCCATGGTGCAGGCGTTGATGCTGGAGGGGTTGACGGTCAATGCGTTTGCCGACGCGGGCAGCGCGTTGAAATCGCTCCACCGTGATTTTGCCGGTGTTGTCGTCACCGATGTGCGGATGCCCGGCATGGATGGCATCACCTTCTTTGCCCATGTGCGCGCGTTGGATGCGCAATTGCCCGTCATCCTGACCACTGCGCATGGCGATGTCGGCATGGCGGTGGCGGCGATGAAGGATGGCGCGGTGGATTTCCTGACCAAGCCTTATGCCTCCGCCGCGCTTATCCAATCCATCCGGCAGGCCGCCGACCGGCGTGCTTTGGTGCTTGAAAACCGGCGGTTAAAGGAGGCGCTTGCGCGCAAATCGAACGCAGGGATCATTGGGTCATCGGAGGCGGCGTCCGCGCTGCGCTCCATCGTAGAGGCGGTGGGCCGGTCCGAAATTGATGTCGTGCTGGCGGGCGCGGCAGGCACCGGCAAAAGCCACACGGCGCGCCTCATCCACGATCTAAGCCCACGCAGTCGCCGGCCCTTTGTCACCCTTGATGCGGGCATATTGGGGCATGAGGATGCCGAATTGCTCTTATTCGGGCGTGAACCATCGGCGGGCCTGTCGCGCACCGGATTGCTGGAGCGCGCCGATGGTGGGACGCTGTTTCTGGACGAAGTGTCCTCTGTATCGGACCCAATGCACGCGCGATTGCTGGCGGTATTGGACAATCGGTCGGTGCTACCGATTGGTGCGGAGCGTGCGCGCAGGTTGAACATTCGCATCCTGTTGGCGCTGAACCCCGGCCATCGCAGCGCGGCGGCGCTGCACCGGCAACCGTTGGAACAACGATTGGGCGCGGTGCGGGTAACCTTGCCCCCCTTGGCCGAGCGGCGCGGCGATATTCCCGAGCTTTTCCGCCATTTCGTGGCCCAGCATGAGCGGGACAGCGGGCTGGAGGCGCGGACCATTGGCGCACGGGTTTGGCATCATATCCAAACCCATGACTGGCCCGGCAATTTGCGCGAACTGAGCGGTTTTGCCCATGCCTTTGTCCTGGGGATTGACGCGATGGACCACCGTTTTGTCAGTCCCGACGACCGCCGCCCGTTGCACCACATTGTTGCCGACTTTGAAAAATCGCTGCTGGAGGATGCCCTGCGGCAAACCGGCGGCAATGTAAATGCGTTGCTGGAGATGCTGCAAACGCCGCGCAAAACGATTTACGATAAGCTGGCCCGATACGGACTGAAGCCGCAGCAGTTTCGGTAGCCTCTACGTCGGGAGCAGAGGGCCTCAATTCGGCGTTGGCGGCGGCGTGGGAGCGGGCGGTGGTGTAGGCGTTGAATTTGAAACGGGCCGCTTTTCTAATCGCGCTAATGTATCGGGAACCAATATTTCTGAAAAGCCGGCAATGAAGGACCACAAGAGCAACAATGCCAGATTCTGCGCCGACCCATCCTTTAGGTCGGGGTCCATTTCAAGGTGTGGGAAAAGTACACCGGTCAACGCACCTGATTGCATGAACAAGAACAACACCAATGCGCCCACTGCGCCAAATGCCAAGCGCAGCCATAAGACGCCGCGCACATATGATTCCATTACTGCATCGAAAGACAAGGAATTAATGGCGCGTTGAAAACTGAGTGCCCGGCTGAAGCTTGCGCCAAGTGCGCCGAACGCTACGACCGGCAGGATCAATCGCGTCGTGTGGGACAGAGCTATGCACTTGGAGCATACGGGCCGGCTCATCCATTCCATCACCACAACCGATAAAATTGCCGCCACCGCCGCACACAGCATGATTTGCAATAGCAACCACACCGATGATCCGCGCAGATACCGCATATAACGGCGACTTATAAACGCGCTTTGCAACTCGGCCAGCAAAGTTTGATACGCCGCGCGCTGGCTGAGCAGGGCGGCGGGTTCATTGGATTGCATCTCGGTCAATCGTGCTTTGTGCGTTTCAAAACTTGCCAGTCGTGGGGTCATAGCGTTATACAATAAAGACTCAAATGCCACCCTCAAATGCGGCTGCGTCATAAAACTGCCGACTTTCAATTCGGTTTCGTTAAATTTTGCCCAGTTGTTGCGCGCGGAGTCTGTCGTCTTTCCTTCAGCAATAAGAGTGTCGATTTCGATTATTCTGTCATTCGCGCTGTTTTCGGGCCGGACGGAAAACCACATGATCTCCAAATTGCACCAGGCATTGTGTCGCATCTCATCTGTTTTGGCACTCTTCGACGAGTTGAACGACTGAAACCATCCCATAGGAAATCTCCTAACACCACTAGAAAACTACATTAATTATTAATAGATTTTAGCCCCCAATGCTAGCATTCTATGACTGCAACCAGGGCAGTTTATACTCACCATATCCCAATACCGAACCCGCGTAATCCCGTGACTTCATAAATGCGGCGATTGACCAAATCTGTTTTTTGGAAATTTCACCGCTAATCTGTGCACATAAGCACATACTGATGAGGGCGAATCACGCTAAGTCGCCAGCATCGACGCGATGCCAAGCAATAGGGCATTTGTTGGCGCAGGCCAAACTGCCCCTCGTCGCGGCGCATACATGGTTCATGCAAGGGAGAATGAACGTGAGTGAAGAGACCGAAAACACAGCTTCTGACTATCTTATTGGCGCCGATTGCGTTGGGTGCAGTTTCAAAGAATTGCCCGTATATGTCTTGGGTGACACGATAAAGGCGGAGAGCACCGCGCCGCGCGATGTGACAACGCAGCTGGCCGATGGCAATGGCATAATGGGATATTACGCCGCGTCGAAACGTTTTGGCACGCAATCAACGGTCAAGGCGCTGCGCCATGTCGGCGCGATTTGGGCCAAGCGGCACGCCGCGCCGCGTATTGGTGTGGGGGATATTAGCCTGAACGGCGGCGGCGACATTCCAGGACACGGTTCACACGAGACCGGCCGAGATGTCGATTTGCGCCCTGTTCAGAAAAACGGCAAAGAAGGGCCTGTGACATGGCATAGCCCCCAATATTCGCGGGCCCTGACGCAGGAATTGGTGGACTTGCTGCGCGTTAATGGCGTGGTGCAGGTGAAGCTGATTTTTTTCAATGACCCGCAAATTGAGGGTACGTCCTATTGGGTGAACCATGACAATCATTTGCATGTCCGGTTCCATTTCGCCGATGAGCGCCCCGGCTATCCCATTGCCCGGTTGGGCATGAACAATTCCCCCGAAGTTCGCGAAATGCAACGCCGCTTAAACTATTGGGCGCAAAGCATCGGGCAAGAACCCATAGTCGGCGTGGATGGCGATTTCGGCAGCATCACATTCGCGGCGGTCATGGCGTTTCAACAGCATCATAATGTCACTGTCGACGGTATTTTCGGGCGCGATTGCTGGCCCTTGTCAGAGGATTATGTCGCATAAATGAGATTGTGGAGCGCGGGCGGAAATTGCCCGCGCCCCATGGCCGTCCGCACGAAAACTCCTAAATTCGCCCATTCAGCGTTCACCTGCATGGCGTGTCCGTCGTCAGAACATTTGGCACTGTTGTCTGCGTAAATTAGCGGAGTATCGGCCTCATCTGATGGGTTGATATTAAGCGGCTAGCTTGCGGTGTTGCAAGCGCCGATGTTCGATGGTTTGTTTTTTGATCCTTTCACG
>JBGSOJ010000065.1:0-1514 GCA_041739175.1 Sphingomonadaceae bacterium | reverse complement strand
GTGTCGATTGCGGCGGGCAATGCGCTGGTGAAGGCCATCGCCCCGCTGGCCCGCGCGACGGCCCGACCGGGCGCCGATGCGGATTTGGGCGGCTTTGGCGGGTTTTTCGACCTGAAGGCGGCAGGGTATAAGGACCCGCTGCTCGTTGCGGGCAATGACGGCGTGGGAACGAAGGTCAAACTCGCCATCGATCACGACCGGCACGATGCGATTGGCATTGATCTAGTCGCGATGTGCGTCAATGATTTGATCGTGCAGGGCGCGGAGCCTTTGTTTTTCCTCGATTACTTTGCCACGGGAAAGCTCGACAATAATGTCGCCGAGCGCGTGGTGGCGGGGATTGCAGAGGGCTGTAAAATCGCCGGATGCGCGCTGATCGGCGGCGAAACGGCGGAAATGCCGGGCATGTATGCCGATGGCGATTATGACCTTGCCGGTTTTTGCGTCGGCGCGGTGGAGCGCGGCGAGCAATTGACCGGCGCGCGCGTGGCGGCGGGCAATGTCCTCATTGGACTCGCCTCATCGGGCGTGCACAGCAATGGCTATTCGCTCGTCCGGGGATTGGCGGCGGATAAGGGGTGGCGGATGGACCGCCCCGCGATGTTCGACCAGGACCGGTTGCTGATCGATACCCTCATCGAACCGACACGCATTTATGTGAAGACGCTCCTCCCTTTCCTGCGCGCGGGCCGAGTAAATGCGCTGGCGCATATCACCGGCGGCGGGTTGTTGGAGAATATCCCGCGCGTTCTGCCCCAGGGGCTGCACGCCTATATCGACGCCCCCGCGTGGGAGCAGCCGCGTTTGATGGCCTTTTTGCAGGCGCAGGGGAATATCGAACCCGAAGAAATGGCGCGCACGTTCAACTGCGGCATTGGCATGGTGTTGGTGGTCGATGAGGACAGCGCGGACGCGATGCTGGCCGACCTGTCGGCGGCGGGCGAAACCGCCTTTGCGATTGGCCAGATCGTCGCCGGACCGAACCCCGACGAAAAGGGCTGCACCATCGCTGGCCCCGCCGAATGCTGGTCGGCCAAAGCGGATTGGGTCGCCACGCATGTCAGCTGAGCCCGCAAAAATCCTCCCCATCATGGGGAGGGGGACCACGAAGTGGTGGAGGGGTGGCAACGCCACGTCAAAACCCCTCCGTCAGGGCTTCGCCTTGCCACCTCCCCATAATGGGGAGGATTGAGTATGAAGGCCAAAGTCGCCGTCCTGATTTCCGGTCGCGGGTCGAATATGGCCGCGCTGCTTTATGCCAGCCGCGCGGCGGTTTGCCCCTACGCGCTGTGCCTGGTCGCCGCCAACGACACCGCCGCGCCGGGTTTATCCCTCGCGGCGGCGGAGGGGATTGCCACCTTCGCCCATCCGCATAAGGGGATGGACCGGGCGGCGCACGACGCCCTGATGCACGATGCCATCATCAAAAGCGGCGCGGATTATGTCGCGCTGGCGGGCTATATGCGCATTTTGACGCCGGAGTTTGTGCGCCAATGGGAGGGACGGATGCTCAA
>JBGSOJ010000198.1:0-9158 GCA_041739175.1 Sphingomonadaceae bacterium | reverse complement strand
TAAGGGCGAGGAAGCGTTGGCGTCTCTGGCGCAGCGGTTGCAACACGACCCCGAAATGCAGGCGAAAGTGGAGGATTGGAAAGCGCAAGTGCTCGCCAATCCGGCGTTGACCGATTTTACCAACACCTTGTGGGAAAGCGCGCGGCGCGGCCTGCTGAAAGCGGCGCGCAATCCGGAGGGGGCATTTGCCGGTCAATTGGGCGAAATGCTGGTGCAGCTTGGCACCACATTGCAAAACGATGCACGGTTGTCGCGGCAAATTAACCGCTTTGCCCGGCGCGGCATTATCGGCGCCTCGGCCAGCTATGGCGATCAGATCGTGATGCTGATTTCCGATACGGTGCGCGGGTGGGACAGCGGCACGATTACCGACCGTGTGGAGCAAGCGGTGGGCCGCGATTTGCAATATATCCGAATCAACGGCACATTGGTCGGCGGCTTCGTCGGCCTGATTTTGCATAGCATCGGGATGCTGTTTTGATCGCCGCGCCGCCTTTGCTCGGCCCGACCTTGACCACGCCGCGCCTGACGCTGCGCCCGCCGCAGGCTGGCGATGAAGCGCATTTGCTGGCGATGGTGACGCCGGAGGAAACGCGGCGTTTCCTTGGCCCGATTCAGCCTACCCGCGCCGACAGCTTTGCCCGCAATGTCCGGAACGCGGGCGGTTGGGCGCTGTTCGGCTATAGCAATTTCATGGCGTTTGAAACGATCGGCGGCGATTTCGTCGGCAGCATGGGGATGTTCCGCTTCGACCGTGATTTGGGACCGCATTATGATGGCTGCGCTGAGGCGGGGTGGATTGTGTGCCTTGAAAAGGCCGGACAAGGTTACGCCAGCGAGGGGATGGCGGCCATTCACGCCTGGTTCGACGGCGCATTCGGGCAGCAACGCACGGTGTGCATGATTTCGCCGGACAACACCGCATCGCACCGCGTCGCAGCGAAATTTGGCTACCGCGTGTTTGGCGAGACAACCATCGAGGACGAAGTGCTCGATCTGCTGGAGCGGTTGCCCTAAACCGCGTCGTTAAATCTCGCCGTTACAGCGCTTTGGCGTACAACGTATAAACGCGGTTCACTTTGCTTTCGATCGCATCGGCGATGGCGTTCATCCCCTGATTATCGTCAAGCACCCAACCGATTTCGCCGCGCTGGCTGCCGAAACGGGGGATGGCGGCGCGGCGGATGTATTCGATCATCATAAACGCCAACTGGCTGGCCATGCGGCTGTTCTGCAATTCCTTGCGCACGCCCATAAGCGGCACACGCATCGTATGCGCGCGCGGATTGCGCAGCCAGAGCAACAACTTGAGCCAGCCATAGGGAAACAGGCGGCCCTTCAACGGCTTTTGCACCTCGTGCATATCGGGCAGGACAATCATAAACGCCTTGGGCACGCCATCGACCTCGGCAATCATGATGAGCTCTTCATACACAATCGGTTTCAGTTTTTTGGCGGTATAGGCAACCTCCGCCTCGGTAAACGGCACAAAGCCCCAATTGGCGGACCAGGCATCATTGAGGATATCGACGATAATCCGCACCTCCGCATCGAAATTGGCCTTGCTAACGCGGCGGACATTGATGCGCGACGATTTCTCGCCCGAGGCCACAATGCGGTCGATCAGCGGCGGGAAGCCGTCGGCAATATCGACATCATAGGTGCGCAAATCCTTAACCGCGGCATAGCCTGCCGCCTCGATCCAGCCCTGCTTTTGCGGGTGATCGTGCCCCATCAGGACGCTGGGCGAATGGTCGTGGCCAAAGGTCAACACGCCGGGCATATCCCAGATCGACAGGCTCAGCGGGCCAAGCGCGCGGGTCATCCCTTGCGCGCGCAGCCAATCCTCCGCCCCCGCAATCAGCGCCGCCGCGACATCGGCATCCTCCGCCTCCAAAAAGCCCCAGTTGCCCGTGCCCGGTCCCATTCCTTGCTCCACCGGTTGGGCAAGCGCGAGTTCGTCGATATGCGCGCTGATCCGGCCGACGACTGTTTCCCCGCGCAGGGCCAGCATCGTCTGCACACGCGCATGGCCGAAAAACGGGTTCTTTGCGGGATTAAACATCTCCATCATGTCCATGCGCAAGGGCAACACCTGATGGGGATCATCGCGGGTCAGGCGGTACCCGACATCAATAAAAGCGGTCAGGTCGGCTTTGCTGCTGACGGGACGAATAGTGATAGGCGATTGGCTCACGGGGCAACCCTTTGCGCAGAAATGTTTTGCGGCGTGCTAAGCCACAATGGGCCGATCTGGCAAGGCCAATGCACAAAATGCACCCAAACCATCACGCGGCTGCCTTTATCTTGCCATCATGGTCGCTATATAGGACGCATCAAGCAAACAATTGGGACGGGGTTGGCATAAACCGGCGGAATCGCCGAAAACATGGGTTACACACATGAACGACATGGCATTTTCCCCCACCGCGCCCGAAGCGGCTCCTGAGATTGGCGCACCGCCTGCTGCACCGGCGCGCGGCACAGAGGATATGGCGATGATCCGCGCGGTGGCGAAGCTGACGCGCGATTTGTCCGCCCCCAATATGCGCATTTACTGGGCCGATTTTGGCCTGTCGGTACTGGTCGGCTATGCCAGCATGGCGGGCGTGATTTTTATCGCCCTCACCGGCGGATCGGCTTGGATCGCGGCGGCGTTGACCGTGTTGTCGATCCTGACGCTCTATCGTGCGGGGCTGTTTATCCACGAATTGACGCATCAGCGGCGGGCATTGATGCCCGGCTTTCACACCGCATGGAACGCGATCATGGGTGTGCCGATGATGCTGCCCAGTTTTATGTATGAGGGGATCCACGCAATCCACCATCAGAAAAAGAAATATGGCACGGTGGAGGACCCCGAATATCTGCCGCTGGCGCTGATGAAACCGTGGAGCGTGCCGTTGTTTGTCGCGGTCAGCGTGCTTGCGCCGATCGGCATGGTGCTGCGTTTCGGCGTGCTGGGGCCATTATCGATGCTGTTCCCGCCGCTGCGCACCGTTGTGCGCGAGCGGATGTCGGGCCTGATCATTAATCCCGTGTTCCGCCGCAAAAGGCCGGAGGGCGAGCTTGCCAAACATTGGCCGCGGCAGGAATTGGCGGCAAGCCTTTGGGCCATGACGCTGATTGCGCTGACCGTTACCGGCGTATTGCCGCTGCTGGGCGTGGCGATATATCTCGGCATTATGGCGGGCGTCATGGTGCTTAACCAAGTGCGCACTTTGGTGGCGCATTTGTGGGAGAATGACGGCGCGGAAATGAGCGTGACCGAGCAATATCTGGACAGCGTCAACGTGCCGCCGCCAGGGTTTTTGCCCGAATTGTGGGCGCCCGTGGGCCTGCGCTATCACGCGTTGCACCATTTGCTGCCCGGCGTGCCATACCACAATCTGCCCGAGGCGCACCGCCGGTTAATCGCGGAATTGCCCGCCGATAGCCGCTATCACGGCGGCAATTACAACAGCCTGCCCGCGCTGCTCGCCAATTTGGTGAAGGGGTCGGGCAAGACCGCGTGGTTTGGGTAAGGGGTTCGGCTGTCGCCTATTCCTCGGTACGGATCAGCACGGTTTCGCCGATCAGCAGGAACAGGAAAAACGGTCCCCATGCCGCGACCAAGGGCGGATAGGCGCCCAATCCGCCCATCGCCAGCCCGAAATTGTCGGCGACAAAATAGGCGAAGCCCAAGAACATGCCAATGACCGCGCGCACGAACAACGCGCCGGAGCGGGCGAGGCCGAATGCAGCCACCGCGCCAAGCAACGGCATCAATATGCTGGACAACGGCCCCGAGATCTTGTGCCACCAATTCGCCTCCAGCTCTGCGGTGCGGCGGCCTGCGGCCTTCATCTGGTCAATCGCATCGCCCAATTGCCCAATCGACAGCGCGTCGGCATCCACCCGCGCCAAAGTAAACCGGTCGGGGGTAAGCGTCGGCGCAATCATCATATCGGGTGCCGCGCGTTCCTCCGCGCTGCCCGTATCAAACCGCGTAACGCCGGTCAGCCGCCAGCCCTGCACCGGATCATAGCTGCCCTTTTCCGCATTGATCAGTTCAATCAACTTACCATTGGATCGGCGGTGAACCGTGACGCCTTGCAACCGCGTGGCATTACCCGTTCCCACCACCAATTTCGCCTGAATCACATCCTCCCCCGATCGCGTCCAGACATTGCTGAGCAGGCCATCGTCGGGCGGGATGGGGCCGAATTTGTTGTCGCTCCACGCCGACAAACGCGCGGTCGAAGGCGCAGTAATCCGTTCATTAAACGCAAAGCTGATCGCCGCGACCAACAGGCTAGCGAGCACGAGGGGCGCAAGGATTTGGTGCGCGGACAGGCCCGCCGCCTTCATCGCGACAATCTCACTGTTCTGATTCAACGCCAGAAAGGTGATGAGCGTGCCCAGCAACACCGAAAACGGCAGGAAGCGCGATACAATCTGCGGCATACGCAGGCCGATATAGGTCAGCACTTCACTTTGCCCATTGCCGGGATAGGCCAAAATCTTCCCGCTCTCGCCAAGCAGATCCAGCGCCATCAGTATCAGCACCAGCATCGCCAACACCGCAAAACTGCGCGTTAAGAACAGGCGCGCCATATATAGGCTAATCGGGCGGGAGGGGAAAAAATGCAGCAGCATGGATGCGCCTTATGCCGCCTTTATTCCGCCGGAGCAACGACGCGCTTGGGCGCGCGCGACAGCAATTTGGGGATGACCTTGATAAGACCCGCCAGCTTCGCCGCGCCGCGATCCAGCGCGCCAATCGGCTGCCCGCCCGGCACATGCGCGGCAATGTGGTACATCCATAGAATAAGCGCCGCGACCAAAACAAACGGCCCCCATAGGACAAGCGTGGGATCAACAATCCCCAACGCGCCGACCGACTGCCCATATTCGTTGATTTTGTGATAGGTGACAAGGAACACAATCGACACCATCACGCCCAAGGCGCTGGTCGAACGCTTCGGCGGCACAGCCAGCGCCACCGCCAGCATGGGGATGAGCAGCATCATCGCGATTTCCACCATCCGGTAATGGAACGCGGCAAGCGCCACATTGCGCGCCGCCTTCGGCTGCGATGCGTCGGTGCCGGCGCGCCACAATTCGGGCAATGTCCGCTCGCGCTGGTCCTCGCCACGCCCGCGAAACGCCTCCAACGCGGGGAGGGAGATGGGCAAATCCTGACTGGTGAAGGTCAAAATGCGCGGGCTGGGGAAGGTCGGCGAATCGTGGATTAGCGTGCCATTGCCCAACCGGAGCAGCATGGTGCCGGGATCATCGGTGCGCAAAAACTGCCCGCGCTCCGCGGTTGCCGATACTGTTTGCCCGCTGCCCGTTTCGATGCGCGCGAAAATGCCGGAGAGTTTGGTTCCCTTATCCTCGCTGCCCTCAATGCGCAGGGTAATGCCATCGCCCAATTGGTTGAACTCACCCACTTTCAGCGATGCGCCAAGCGCGCCCGATTGCAAATCGAAGCTCAATTCCTCGTAAAAATAGCGCGCATAAGGCTGCACATAGGATACAATGCCAAGGTTCAACAACGCCAGCGCAATGGCGAAATAATAGGGCACGCGCAAAAGCCGTGTGTAGCCCACGCCCACCGCGCGCAAAATATCGAGTTCCGACGACAACGCCAACCGCCGGAACGCCAGCAATATGCCCAATGTCAGCCCAATGGGTATCGCCTGGCCCATATATTCGGGCATCATATTGGCGAGCATCCGCCACACAATGCTGACCGGGCCGCCCTCGGTCGCGACGAAATCGAACAGGCGCAGCATCTTGTCGAGCACCAACAGCATCGAGGCAATGACCAACGAGCCAATCAGCGGCACCGCAATCAACCGCGCCATATACCAGTCAATCGCCTTCATCGGCGCAGCGCCCGCACATGTATGTGCCGCGTATTGATGTGCGCGTAAGATTGCCGTCTTTTGGTCAAACTTCACCTTCTTTTCGCGGCTTCACCCCAATTTGGCCGCAAAGCATCGTTATAACGCAAGATGGTTCGGAAGGTTCAATGTCCCAGGCGCCCGTATCTGCGCCTTTGGCTATAGCTTCCAGGAGAAGGACAGTCATGCTGAAATTTATCAAAAATCCAGCGATGATCGGGGCGGCGTTTGCGCTTTCGGTTGCGGGGTTTTCGTCACTTAGCGCAAAATCGGGCGCAAAGCCCAATGTCCGCCACGATATGACGCAGTGCAAGGGGGCAAAGCCCGCGGTTCTGGTAACCTTGCAGAACGTACGAACCGACACCGGTATGGTGCGGGTGCAGCTTTATCCCGCAACAAAGGCCGCGTGGCTGAAGAAAGATGCCTGGATTAACCGCATCGAACTGCCCGCGCGCAAGGGCGTCATGAAAGTGTGTATGCCCGTGCCAAAGGCGGGAACCTATGGCATTGCCGTGCTGCACGACACCAACAACAACGGCAAAACCGACTTTTCCAAGGACGGCGGCGGCGCGTCCAACAATCCGGCGATTGATGTGATGAACCTTGGTAAGCCGCCCGTTGAGAAAGTCGCTTTCCCGGTCGGCAATGGCGTGAAGCCGATGTCGATCGCAATCAAATACATGTAATTTTTAAGGGGGTAAGGGCAAGGGGAAGGCGAAACCTTCCCCCGCTGTGTTGCGCTTACAGGCCTTTTTCATCCTCTTCGACGCTGTCGATGTCGCCATCGCGCGCGATTTCGGCCTGTTGTTCGGCCTCAACCTCGGCATGTTTGGGGTGCAACGGGGCAAAGCGCAGGATGGCATAGCCCAATAAGGCCGATAGGATGGACCCCATCAAAATGCCAACCTTGGCCTCTTCGCGGTATAGCGCGGCGGTCGCATCGGTGCCGGGGAAGGCAAGCTCCCCAATGAACAGGCTCATCGTGAAACCGATTCCACACAACAGGCCGACGGCGTAAATCTGAAGCCATGTTGCGCCGCGCGGCTTGCTGGCAAAGCCGGATTTCACCGCAATCCACACGGCGGCAAAAATGCCGAATTGCTTGCCTAGGAACAAGCCCGCCGCCACGCCCAGGGGCAGGGGATCAAGCAACAAAGAGGCAATCTGATCGTCTATCTTCACGCCCGCATTGGCAAAGCCAAAGATCGGAATGATAAGATACGCGCTCCACGGATGGATCGCGTGCTCCATCCGGTGCAGCGGGCTGTTGGTGTCATCGGGCGCGCCGGGCGTCATAATGATCGGCACCATGAGCGCCGCCAACACGCCGGCAATCGTCGCGTGCACGCCGCTCATCAACACCGCAAACCATAAGATCAGCGCAAGGATGATATAGGGCAACAGGCGATATACCTTTGCCTTGTTCATCACATACATGACCAACATCACACCCACCGCCGCCAGCAGCCATGTGGTTTTGAGGCCCACGGTATAAGCGACCGCAATAATCGCCACCGCGCCCATGTCATCGACAATCGCGACGGTGAGCAAAAACAGCTTTAGCGAGGTCGGCGCACGCTTGCCCAACAACGCCAGCACGCCGATAGCAAAGGCGATATCGGTCGCCGCCGGAATGGCCCAGCCGTTTTGCAATTCGGGTTTGCCGCTGGTGATGCCTAGGAACACCAAAGCCGGAACCGCCATCCCCGCCGCCGCCGCAAGGATGGGCAACCGGCGCTTATCCCAAGTGGACAGCCGCCCATCCATAAATTCGCGCTTAATCTCCAACCCGACGAGGAAGAAGAATATCGCCATCAACCCGTCGTTGATCCACAAATGCAAATTGTTCAATTTCGCAATCGGCGTCCATGGCAACGCGCCATGCAAGAGGCCATGATAGCTGTCATAATAGGCGCTGTTCGCTACAATCATCGCAATCGCCGCCGCCAGCATCAACAACACGCCGCCACCAGCCTCCCCTTTCAGGAAATTCATGATCGAGGAACTGTCCGATTGCTTCGTGCTGGCCATAATAATCCCTGTGCGCGGCTGAATAGCAGATCATCTCTAACGAGAGGTGACGGCGAACGCAACTTTCGTTCCCAACAAAGCGACACGTCCGGAAAATCCGTTGCGCTTTCGCAAAATTGCCATAATGTCCAAATTGGACGCAAATGATATTGCGACAAGGGGGTGTTTTGGACGCAGCGGCAATCCTCGATGGATTATATGCAGTGCAGCATGAGCTTTTGTTGTTTTGCCTGATCTTCTTTGCCTTGGGCGCGCTTGATGATTTGGCTTTTGACGGGCTGTATGCCGCGATGCGGCTGACGGGCCGGATACAGCCTGCGCGGGAATTGGAAACCACGCCTCCCCCGTCACGCTTGGCGGTGCTTATTCCCGCTTGGCAAGAGGCGGAGGTCATCGGCCCCACCGTCCGCCGGATGCAAGTGGCGTGGCAGGGGGAGGATTATGTCCTCTTCGTCGGTTGCTATCCCAACGATCCCGACACCATCCGCGCGGTGGGGGACGGCGCGGGAGATTGCGGCGCGGTTAGGATTATCCTCAACGCCCAAAAGGGGCCGACGACCAAGGGCGATTGCCTGAACCAACTGTGGCTGGCCATATTGGTGGAGGAGGACCGCAGCGGCACGCGCTTTGCCGGAGTCGTGCTCCACGATGCGGAGGATTGGGTGCATGTGGAGGAATTGGCGCTGCACCGGCAGTATTTGCCGCGTCATGCTATGGTGCAAATCCCCGTTGTGCCCTTCATTCCGGAACGCGGCGATTGGATTGCGGGCCATTACGCCGATGAATTTGCCGAGGCGCACGACAAAATGCTGCGCGTGCGGCATGGCTTGGGGGCCAGCCTGCCCGCCGCCGGTGTCGGCTGTGCGTTTGACCGCGACATGCTGCACCTGATTGCACGTTATCGCGGCGGCGTGCCGTTTTCGTGCGACAGTCTGGTCGAGGATTATGAGCTTGGCTTATTAATCCATCAACTCGGTGGGCGGCCGATATTGGCCTATCACCGCGACGCAGTGGGGCAATTGATCGCCACCCGCGCGCTCTTTCCAACAACAATGGAGGACGCCGTGCGGCAGAAAGCGCGCTGGCTGACCGGTATAGCGCTGGCCGGGTGGGACCGCATGGGCTGGGGCGGCGGATTATTGGAGCTTTGGATGCGGCTGCATGACCGGCGCAGCATCGTCGCGGCGGTGGTTCTCGCCTTTGGCTATGCGTTAACCGCGCTTAGCGTTGCCTTAT
>JBGSOJ010000057.1:0-8781 GCA_041739175.1 Sphingomonadaceae bacterium | reverse complement strand
TCCCATTGTTGCTGAAATTCGCAGGGAACAAATCCCCCATCGCGTTCTTCCGGGAGACCAAAGAGGCGAGCATGATGGCCTTCGCCACCGCCAGCAGCAACGCGACCCTGCCCACGGCCTTGCGCGTTGCCGACACCGAATTGAAATTGCCGTCGAAAATCGCCCGCTTCGTCCTCACCATCGGCGCGACGGCGAATCAGAATGGCACCGCGATGTTTGAGGGCGTGACCGTCATCTTCCTCGCGCAATTTTTCGGCGTCGATTTGACCTTGCAGCAGCAGATTTTCGTGATGCTGATTTGCATTCTTGGCGGCATCGGCACGGCGGGTGTGCCAGCGGGGAGTTTGCCCGTGGTCGCGTTGATTCTCGCGGGGATAGGGGTGCCGCCGGAGGGCATCGGATTGATTTTAGGCGTGGACCGCCTGCTCGATATGTGCCGCACAACATTGAATGTGGTGGGCGATTTGGTGGCGGCGCAGGTGATTAGTGCGCAATCCAACGATGGAGAGGATGGGGAAGTAAAAGATGAGCAACGAACGCAATCAGTATGAAATGATTGATCCGGACAAACGGCCGCATGATGTGGGCGGCATCGAGTCCATGCCGATCAGTAGCGCGCATCCGACGGGCGCCTATAGGGACATTCCTATCGTCTGGCTGACGGGTACTTTGGTTGTCCAAATGATCGTGATGGTTGCGCTCTACACGATGTTCAGCAGTGCAGGCAGCATCATGATGGCGGCCTTTGCATTGCTGACCGGACTGATGATGTGGCTTTGGAATGAAAAGCGCAGCATGTCGCGCGCCGGAACGGGTTGGCGCGTGTTTAGTGGTGTCGCAATTGGCTTTATTGCGCTTCTTTGGGCACTTCCGGTTTTGACAGCGTTCGGTTAGTCGGGTGAGGCGTTGGCCCCACCCTGACTAAGTGGCCTACCCCGCCGCAATCTCTTCCCCCGCGGGCGCATTGACCCCGCGCGACGTCAGGAATTTCTTCACATTGCGCGCCGCTTGCCGCAACCGTTGCTCATTTTCGACCAAGGCAAGGCGCACAAAGCCTTCGCCTTCCTCGCCAAAGCCGACGCCGGGGGCAACCGCTACGCCCGCCTCGGACAGCAATTGCTTCGAAAACTCGACCGACCCCAAATGCGCCAGCGCGGGCGGTATCGGTGCCCAGCAGAACATGCTGGCCTCTGGCACGGGCAACTCCCATCCGGCGCGGCCGAAACTTTCGACCATCACGTCGCGGCGGCCCTTATACAACGCGCGGTTTTCCGCGACGATGTCCTGCGGGCCGTTCAGCGCCGCCGATGCCGCAACCTGAATCGGCGTGAACGCGCCATAGTCGAGATACGACTTCACCCGCGTCAGCGCGCCGATCAGCACCGGATTGCCCACGGCAAAGCCCATGCGCCATCCGGCCATGGAGTAGGTTTTGGACATGGAGGTGAACTCAATCGCCACATCCTTCGCGCCGGGAACCTCCAAAATTGAGGGCGTGGGCGTGTCACCAAAGTAAATCTCGCTATAGGCCAGATCGCTAATCACCCACAATTTATGCTCACGCGCAAAATCGACGACTTGGCGGTAGAACGCCAAATCGGCGACATAAGCGGTCGGGTTGCTGGGATAGCCCATGACCAGAACGCTGGGCTTTGGCACGCTATAGCGCATCGAATATTCCAGCCGCGTGAAGAAATCCGGCCCCGGTGCGGCGGGGATCGAGCGGATGGCCGCGCCCGCGATGATAAAGCCGAAGGTGTGGATGGGGTAGCTTGGGTTCGGGGCCAGCACGACATCGCCCGGCGCGGTGATCGCTTGGGCAAGGTTGGCGAGGCCCTCTTTTGACCCCAAGGTCACCACGACTTCGCTTTCGGGGTCGAGGTCGACATTGAACCGGCGGGCGTAATAGGCGGCTTGCGCTTTGCGCAGCCCCTTGATGCCCTTTGACGCGCTATAGCCATGCGCGGTCGGGTCGCGTGCGACTTCGCACAGTTTTTCAATGACATGCGGCGCGGGCGCGCCATCGGGATTGCCCATGCCGAGGTCGATGATATCCTCCCCACGCGCTCGCGCGGCGGCCTTCATCGCGTTGACTTCTGCGAAGACGTAAGGCGGCAGGCGGCGAATGCGGTAGAAATCCTCGTTCATGGTCGTTCCGTTCAATTATCCCTGATGAGTGGTAACGCCGCACCGACGGCCCGGCCACCATCTGATGCAATCGGCGCGCGGCAAAGTCGAGTGAATAGTGCGGCACCGACGCAAAATTGGCATAGGGCCGATTTATGGCTGCGACTATTGGACCTTTGACTTTGGGGGCTGAAATGGCATGATAAATCAAAGCATAATTATGCCTATTATCTTTAGGAGAGGCCTTGGCCATGGCGGACGGTGAAACCCACGACACGACGGCAGGCACAAACGACGGCAGCGCCTTTGACGCCGGCCGCTTGCTTGCCGATATGCAACATTGGACCTGGGTCATGGGCCGCGCGCAGCAGATGGTGATGGAACATGCAACGCGCAGTGCGCTGGCGGGCAAGGGGCAATTGGATTGGTCGAAAATGCTCGACCACATGCTGCGCCCGATGACCAGCGAGGCGGGCAGCGCCGACCCGCTGGCGCTTGCCGATCAGACGGCGGCGATGTGGGCAAAGGGGATGGAGTTTTGGGGCGCGCTTGTGCAAACCAGCCTCGAAAGCCTGGAGCAGATCGCCGCGCTGACGCCCAATACGGCGGTCATGCCCCCCTTGCCGAAGGACCGGCGCTTTACCCATGAACTGTGGGACCAGCATCCGATTTATCAGACCATCCGGCAAAGCTACGCCATTGCGGCGGAGCATTTGATGGGGCTGGCCGACCGCGTCGATGGGATCGACACCGAGGAGAAGGAACGGCTGCGTTTTCAAATGCGCGGGATGGTCGATGCGGTGTCGCCAAGCAACTTTGTGCTGACCAACCCCGCCGTCCTGCAAAAGGCATTGGATACGCGCGGCGAGAGCCTGCTGAAAGGGCTTGAGAAATTGCTCGCCGATCTGGAGCGCGGGCAATTGACGCATACGGACGCCAGCGCGTTTGAACTGGGCGTCAATATCGCCAACACACAGGGCAAAGTGGTGCACCGCACGCCGCTGTATGAGTTGATCCAATACACGCCCACAACCACGCATGTCGGCGCCGTGCCGCTCCTCATTTTTCCGCCGTGGATCAACCGGTTCTATATCCTCGACCTTGGCGCGCAAAAGAGCTTTGTCAAATGGGCGGTGGATCAGGGGATCAGCGTGTTCATGGTCAGCTGGAAATCCGCGGACGAAAGCATGGCCGACACCGTCTGGGACGACTATATCGCGGCGCAGATTGACGCGATTGATACTGTGCGCGACCTGTTGGAGGTCGATGCGGTGCACACCATCGGCTATTGCGTGGCGGGCACGACCTTGGCGACAACTTTGGCCTATCTCACCGCCACCGAACAGGCGGACAAAGTGGCCAGCGCGACGTTCTTTACCGCCCAAGTCGATTTTTCCGAATCGGGGGAGCTAAAATGCTTCTTGTCCGACGCGCATATGGCGATGATCGAACAATTGTCGGAGCCCGGGTTTCTCGACGGGCGGTATATGGCGGCGACGTTTAATGCCTTGCGCGGCAATGACCTCATCTGGTCCTATGTGGTGAACAATTATCTGATGGGGGAGCCGTATCGCCCCTTTGACTTGCTGCATTGGAATGGCGACACCACCAATGTACCGGCAAAATGGCATAAGGATTATTTGGAGCGCCTCTACCGCCGCAATGAATTGGTGCAGGCGGGCGCGATTGTGGTCATGGGCGTGCCGATTGATTTGGGACGCATTACCACGCCCTGCTTTGTGCAGGCGGGCAAGGAGGACCATATTGCACCGGCGCGCAGCGTTTGGAAATTGATGCCGTTCCTTAAGGGACCAAAGACGTTTTTGCTTGCCGGATCGGGGCATATCGCGGGCGTCGTCAATCCACCGTCGGCGCAGAAATATCAGCATTGGGTCGGCGACAGCAACGCCGCCTCGCTGGATGATTTTATCGCCAGCACCGCTGAACATGGCGGCGAGCATCCCGGCAGTTGGTGGCCCTATTGGGCCGACTGGCTGCGCGCGCAGGACGAGACGCAGGTCCCGGCGAAAAAGGCGCGCATTCCGGGCAAGGGGAAGTCGAAGGACCGCGTCCTTGCCGATGCACCGGGGGATTATGTGCGGATGCGTTAATCGGGGATGTTTTGGGGGCTAACGCATTATCACTTAGACCAAAGTTTTATGTTGCAGTGCACAAATTGCCCTTGACTATGTTGCAGTGCAGCATTAACTATGCGGCATGAGCAATACAGAACAACCCAAACCGACGCGCGCAAAGCCTGCTGCCCCGAAAACGGCGCGGGCGAAGGCGACGCCCGCAAAAACCGCCGCTGCCAAAACGGTAAAGCCAAAGACGCCGGTGGTTGCGCCGGTGGCAGTGGCAACGCCAATTGCGGCGGTTGAACCTCAGCCGATGGCCGAGGCCGCCGCAGAACCCAAAATCGAAACGGCCGCCGCTCCCGCTGCGGATGCTCCGATAGCTGCGACGCCTGAAGTGGGCGCTGCACCCTCTCCCGAAACCACCCAAAATATTGATGAAGGATTGAACATGATGGACGAAATGACCAGCAAAATGCAAGAAACCGCCGAAACCATGATGGCCAATGCCAAGGAATCGGTTAGCGAAATGACCGCTAAGGCACAAGAAACCGCGACCGAAATGTCCGACATGGCGAAAGACAATGTCGCCGCCGTCGTCGAAAGCAGCAAACTCGCCACCAAAGCAACCAATGATCTTACCAAAGAGCACATGGAATTTGCCAAGGCATCATTGGAAGATTTCGCGGCGGCTGCCAAAGAAATGGCTACGGTTAAGAACCCAAGCGATTTGGTGAAGTTGCAGGGCGAATATCTGCGCACGGCCATGGAAAAGAACATGGAATTCGTGACCAAAACCACCGAAGCGATGCTGAAAATGATGGGCGAAGCCGCTCAACCCATTTCGACCCGCATGTCGGTTGTCGCGGACAAGGTCAAAACCTCGGTCTAATCGACCCGGGCGTTCAGGCGGAACCGCCTAAACCACGACCAGCGATACAATTACAAAAGCCGTCCGTCGCACAGCGATGGGCGGCTTTTGCATATTGGCAGAGCGGTGCGGGCAACCAAACACCGTGCCGGGCCGTTTGCCTTTTGACATGACTGGGCCTTTGACATGACAGGGATAGTCATGCCAAAGACACGAAATTGTAACAATTCGGGAATGCCCTATGCCTTTCAGCCGCGCCGCCGACACCCCCTTGCTTCAACGCGTCAAGGCCAGCGCGCAGCGATATTTCGGGCCGTGGGGCGTGTTTTTTAAGGGCTTTGTCAAACACCCGCGCATGGTCGGATCGATCATTCCGTCGTCGCGGCGCACCGTCGATCAAATGCTTTCCAAAGTCGATTGGGCACAATGCGATCTGTTTGTTGAATATGGCCCGGGCGTCGGCACCTTTTGTCAGCCGGTGCTTGACCGGTTAAAGCCCGACGCGCGGTTGTTGGTGATTGATCTCAATCCCGACTTTATCGACTATTTGGGCAAGACGATCCGCGATAGCCGCTTTATCCCCGTGCATGGCAGCGCCGCCGATGTGCGGCGGATTATCGCCGATGCCGGATTTGCGCACGCGGATTATATCCTATCTGGCCTGCCCTTTTCCACTTTGCCCGACAATTTGGGGCCGGTGATTGCCGAGGAAACGGCAAAGGCCATCCGCCCCGGCGGTGCGTTTCTGGTCTATCAATTCCGGGCCCGCGCGCGCGAATTTATGGCGCCGCATTTCGCGCGCATTGATGCCGGATTTGAGCCGTGGAATATCCTACCCTGCCACCTGTTCTGGGGGTGGAAGGCGTAACACCACGCGCCCAATCACGCGCTACGCGTTGCGTTTAAAGGTCGTCCAATTCGTCGAGCAAACTGTCGTCTGGCCGCTCTACCACCGGTTCAGCAGGCGTGGCGGGTGCTGTCTCGTCCGGTTTCGGCGTATCGTCAACGGGCTTTGCCGCCTCCATATCCTCCAGACCATCGAAATAGTCGCGGTTTTCGATCCGCGCTGGTTCCGACGGCGCAAGCTGACGGACACCATCAACAACTTCGCCTTCTTCACCGGTCAGCGGGCGTGGCTCAACCGGGGCAAGCTCGGTCGTGGCCTCGGTCGTATCGGCGTTGACATCAGCGCCAAGTCCCAAACGCGCGGCGCGTTCTTCGGGCGTTTCAACGGTTTCCTCGGGCCGTTGCTGCGACCCGATCCATTGGCTGCCGATGAAGCCGATCAAAATCGCCAACAAAATGACGCCAAGGACAATCGCGATTTTCTTTTGCATAATAAGATGCTTTCATTTGGTCGCCGCAACCGTTGCCATAGTGCGTGGCCGTATTGGCAGAGCAGAATTTGCGTTTCGTTCTACCAAGGCTTCACCAATTTGCAATCGGGCATTCGCAAGGAGCGGCGATTCGCGGCCCAAATTGCCGCCTAAATCGCTGATTGCTTAATCCAGTCATGGAACAACCGCACCGCGCGGGCCTCCAAAGCGCGAGGACGGCAGACGAACCAATAGCTGTACGGGCTTTCGACCTCAATATCGAACAAGCGGGTAAGGCGCGGGTCCTTTGCATCGGAAAAATGGCTGCCGTGCATAATCGCCACGCCCAGCCCGTTTGCCGCCGCCTCCAGCATCAATTGGCCGCTGTCCATCTGGTCAATCGCAGCGGGGCGCAGATCCGGCACGCCAACCGCCGTGCGCCAGGCGTTAAAGGTATCGGGCATCTCGCTATGGATCAGCACGGTGTGCCCCGACAAATCGGCGGGCGTGGCAATCCCGCTGTCCTCGGCATAACGGCGCGAGGCAATGGCATAGACTTTATTGCGATCCATGCGGAAACTGTACAGTTTCTCATCGACCCTTTCGGCAATAATAATCGCGGCATCAACCGAATCGCCCAGCAGGTTTTCGGCGTGGTTGCTGGTGATGACATCGATGTGCAATTTGGGATAGCGACGGCGCAATTCGGGCAGGCGCGGTATCAGTCGCTGCGACCCGAACAAGGGCAAAACGCCCAGCCGCAGCCGGAAATCGCCGCCATGCTCGCTATGGTCCTCCACCGCAATCGCCAGCGCGTCGAGCGCGGGTTCGATTGCGGCGTAGAGTGATTCGCCATCCTTGTTCAGCACCATCGATTGCGCGCGCCGTTCAAACAGCGAACGACCCATGAATTCCTCCAACGTCTTGATCCGGCGGCTTAACGCAGGCGGAGACAGGGCCAATTCGGCGGCGGCGGCTTTGGACGAGCCCAAGCGCGCGACTCGCGCAAAGGCTTCAAGGGAACGCAAGGGAGGAAGGCGGCGCATGATTCGGTCCTATGGCAAAAGGGAAAAAGCTGAACGACAATTCACTTGCACGGGGTGCAATCGCAGAAAAAGGCTAGGTTCTGCGCCATATTGCATGGCTCTACTGCTTAGTTGCGTTTTTTGCAACCTCATTTTTCCTTTTCGCACTTGCACAAAATCGCAGATCGCAGCATATAGGACAGGCCTTTCAGGCATCCTCTCCTAAAGACTTTTTTCGGGCCGGCGTTTTCGTCGGCCCTTTTTTTGTCGCCTGCCGCGCGGTTCGGCCAAATTTTGCGACGATTTGCCAAGCATGGCGCCATCCCTTTACACCTCGTTAACCAAAGCAGCGGTATTATACGGTCTGTAAAAACCGTTGCCTCCGTTCGCTGCAATCCGCAGCGAATCATGGGATCATCGCGGGCATTGGTATCGCAAAAGGATATGGGTCATGAAAATCGTTTCGCAACTCTATAGCATCCGGTACGCAGCGGCTTTGGGGCTCAGCGTTCTGGCCGCCGGCACAATGATGTCGGCTCCCGCGCTTGCGCAAGGCAAGTCGGCGGTCGCGCTCGAAAGCGTCATCGAAGTGGAGAGCAAGACGACCGATGCCACGGGGGCGGTGACCTCGACCTATGCCAACCCCGCCAAGAATGCGGTTGTCCCCGGCGACATGCTGCGCTTTAGCATTAACTTTGCCAACACGACAAACGAACAGGCAAGCTCGCTCAGCGTTACCAACCCCATCCCCACCGCCGTTGAATTTATCCGCGTTGAGGAAGAATGGGCGCAGCTGTCGGTCGATGGCGGCAAGACCTTTGGCAAATTGACCGATCTGACCGTCGCCGATGTCGATGCCGAAGGGGCAGCCACCACGCGCGCCGCGACGCCCGCCGATGTCACGCACATCCGGTGGAAACTCGATCGCCCCTTGGCGCCGCAAGAAAAGGGTTCGTTGCGCTTTTACGGGCGCGTGCGCTGATCCATCGGTGATTCGCCCGCACGGTCTGGCGGGGCGAAGCGCGGGGTGCGTGACCGCAAAAACCGTTACCCTTCGCCCGCCGCCTGTCCCGCGCTGATACGATACCCGGTTTGTTTAATCTTTTCAAAAAGCAAAGCCACGCATTAACCCTGAATTGGCCTAGCCATCGGCCCGACATGCGCGCACGCTGCTAAGCAATAAGGAGCATGGCATCATGAAATCGTATCGCAATTCTTGGGGTTTGGGGCAAAAGGCCGCGTTGACGGTCGCAATCGCGGCGGCGCTCGGCCTGTCGGCGTGCGGCAGCAGCACGGGCAACGAACGCGACTTGTCCGAACTCGACGCACAACTCACCGGCAAAACCGGCGACCCCGCGGTTGAGGGT
>JBGSOJ010000358.1:0-6902 GCA_041739175.1 Sphingomonadaceae bacterium | reverse complement strand
CTAACTTTGCCGCCCCCTGCTGAAGGAAGCGCAGAGGTCGCTGCCCGCGTTGCCCGCGCGCGGGCAACGCAAACGCGCAGGCTTGCGGGCACAGACGCGCGCACCAATGCGGAACTGAACGGCGATGCTTTGGATCAACATGCCGCCCCCGATGAAGCGGGGCGGCAATTGTTGGCGAAGGCGGCGGAGGCAATGCGGCTGTCCGCCCGCGGCTATACCCGGATTTTACGCGTTGCGCGGACTATCGCGGATTTAGCGGGTAGCGAACAGATTGGACGAATTCACATTGCGGAAGCGCTGAGCTATCGCCGTCAGGCGCCGAGGGCGTGAGATTCGTCTCAACTTAAAATAGTAAAAGTACACCCCATTCGACACATTTGCGGTGACGGATGGCACAAATTTCCGTGCAGAATTGCAACTCATCGCGGAATCCGCACCATTGGACAATTTGCATTGTGATACGATTCGGATTCGATCGGCGATGATGGTACCCGCTCAACCGGTAAGTGGACAGACTGCGCAGACAAGCGCGGCTGAGGCGTATTACTCCCAAATTGGCTTTAACAACGGTCACATTTAAAACGGGGTCGCATAATCGTGGGTTTTTCATCAGCCGCCAGAGACAAGTGGCGGCAATTCAACAATCTGTTCGTGGACCGCGAATTTTTCATGCGGGCGCATGGCGAAGTTCGCTTCCTGAAGATCAGCGCGCAATGGCAGCGCCGTGTGGCGTATTCCGTGCTGGCTGTGTTGGGGGTCTGGCTGGCGATTACGCTGGCAATGATTGCAAACCAATTCACTTTGTCGATTGAGCGCATGGCGTTGGTTCGCAAGCAAGAGAGAGTCGCCACGGCAGAAGAACGCGTTGCGGCCTATCGCACGCGTATTGACGATGTGGCCGAGGATGTCGAAAAGCGGCAGGATATGCTCGACAACCTGTGGCAAAGCCACTTTGGTAACACCAAGCCTTTGCCCAAGTCTTTGGAGGGTCAGGCCGATGCCGATGCCGCCGATAAGGTGAGCGCCGTTATGCCGGAGGCCGCGCATCTGGCACAGCTGGAGCGGCGGCAATTGGCATTTGCCGTCGGATTGACACGATTGGCAAAGGAACGCGCGACATTGGCCGAGCGGCAGATCCGCAGCTTTGGCCTATCCCCCGACGATTTGATTGCGGATGATAGCCGGGCATCGGGTGGTCCTCTCATCCCGTTCTTCGCTGATAATTCGGTGCGTGACCCCCGGTTTGCGCGCCTTGCCCAAGCGCTTGATCGGATGAATGCGTTGGAAAATGCACTGTCCTCGATTCCCTCGGGCAATCCGTCGGTCATACCCGATACCTCCAGCCGCTTCGGTTATCGGCATGACCCCTTCACGGGCGGCGGCGCCATGCACAGCGGCATTGATTTTCGCGGCGGGCATGGATCGCCAATCTTGGCGGCATCCGACGGCGTGGTTAGCTTCGCCGGATGGCGCGGTGGTTATGGCCGCTGTGTGGAAATTACGCATGGCAATGGCCTGTTGACCCGCTATGCGCACATGAGCAGCCTAGCTGTTACTGAAGGGCAACGTGTTAATCGTGGTGCGCGCCTTGGCGGCATGGGCAGCAGCGGCCGTTCGACGGGTACGCACCTTCACTTTGAAGTTCGTATTAATGGCAAAGCGGTTGATCCCGCCAAATTCCTGAGGAGAAAGCCGCGTGTTTAATCGTAAAAATCAGCCTGAGGTTAACGACTTCGCTCCATCAACCCCACAACCGCGCCGTGCTGTAGGCGGCAGCAGCGCCAGCTTTTCCATTATTGGCAGCGATATGGAAATCACCGGCAACGTGAAAGCCAGCGTGGATTTGCACATCGACGGCCGGATCGATGGCGATGTTTCATGCGCGTCGTTGGTGCAAGGTGCCGGCAGCGTTATTCGTGGCGCAGTCACAGCGGACACGGCGAAGGTTGGGGGCAGGATCGAAGGGTCGATTGACGCTGAACATTTGGTGGTCGAATCCACTGCACTGATTGTCGGCGACGTCAGCTACACCGAACTAACGGTGGCGTCTGGCGGCGTCATCGACGGCCAGCTTAAGCAAAAAACGGCCCCCGCCAATGTCAGCCCCATTCGCGTAGAACCCGACGCGGAGTAACCGCGCGGTTAGCTTGCAAGGCGCAGCAGCTTTTCTCCACTGACGGCATCGGGTTGGTCGGGCCAAATGCCGCGCGTGTCATAAACCATTTTGCCCGTGCGTTCGGCGAGCGGGATTCCTTTGAACACATCATGGTCCACCAGCGGGATCAGGATGTCACAGGTTTCCAGGGCGTCGTCGACATCGATGAGCCCTACGCCCGTCCCAACAAACGCAGGCGGCAGGGTGTCCGTATAGGGTTCCACAATCGCAATCCGATCCCCATAATGCGCGGCGAGCGCGGCGGCGACTTTAACCGCGGGGCTTTCGCGGAAATCGTCGATGTTTGCTTTGAACGCCAATCCCATGCACGCAATCCGGTAAGAGGCTGGCGCGGCGTCAATCATGGCTTTGGCCTGCGCAATCACATGGCCCACTTTGCCGTCATTGACGTGACGCGCGGTGCGGATGAGCGGGCTTTGCTCCGGCGCGCTGTGCACAATGAACCAAGGGTCAACGGCAATACAATGACCGCCAACGCCGGGGCCGGGTTGCAGGATATTGACGCGTGGATGCCGGTTGGCGAGCCGAATGACTTCCCATACATTAAGCCCCATGGCGTCAGAAATGATCGACAGTTCATTGGCAAAGGCAATGTTGACATCGCGATAGGCGTTCTCAACCAGCTTGGTCATCTCCGCCGAGCGCGCATCGGTGGTGATGCATTCGCCCTTTACGAAGCGTTTGTAAAACGTCATCGCTTTGCGCGCGCATCGCGGGGTGATACCGCCAATGGAGCGGTCGTTGTTGGTCAATTCCTCAATGATCCGGCCCGGCAGAACCCGTTCCGGGCAGTAGGCAATTGCGATATCGGGAATGTCGCTGGTCCGGCCCGGCACTTTCAAATCAGGGCGCAGATCGGCGATCAAATCGCGCATCTGCTCGGTCGTGCCAACGGGCGAAGTGCTCTCCAAGATTACTATATTGCCGGGGCGCAATACAGCGGCGATGCTGGTCGCGGCCTCCAAAACATAGGAAATATCGGGGCGGAATTCGGCGTCGAACGGCGTCGGCACGGCGATGAGAAACACATCCGAAGGCTCGGCCATCGTTGCGGCGCGCAAAAGCCCGCGGTCCACAACCCCGCGCACGAGGCCGTCGAGATCGACTTCCTCAATATGAATGCGCCCTTGGTTGATGGTATCGACCACCGATTGCTGCACATCGACACCCAAGACTCGGCAGCCAGATCGCGCAATCACGGCGGCAGTGGGAAGGCCGATATAGCCAAGGCCCATCATGCACACATCGGGTTTGTTATCGTTCAGCATCGCGCAAATCCTGCCTTGAAAATGTTACGATTAGCGATGGCAGAAATGCGTAAAGATAGTGGTAACGACGCGGGAACTTTGCGCTAAATGGCGCGGTTAAGCGGCGGGCATAAGCCCCTGAACTAGCGCGGCAATACGCGTTGATGTTTGTCCATCGCCGTAAGGATTATGCGCCTTTGCCATGGCTTCATATGCCGCTGCGTCATCGAGCAGCCGCGTGACCTCCGCCACAATCCGCGCACTATCGGTGCCGACAAGTTTGGCGGTCCCTGCTGTCACGCCTTCGGGTCGTTCGGTGGTTTCCCGCATGACCAAGACCGGCTTGCCCAATGCCGGAGCCTCCTCTTGCACGCCGCCGCTATCGGTCAGCATGATGTCGGCAATGGAGAGCAAATGCGCGAAATTGGCGTAGTCCAGCGGGTCGATAAGGGCAACATTGCTTAGCCCGCCCAACGCCGCTTCCATCACCCCGCGCACATTCGGGTTGGGGTGGACGGGGAAAATGATGCCCACATCGTCTCGCGCCGCCAACTGCGCAACGGCGGCGGCAATTGCCTCCATCCCGCCGTCGAAATTCTCCCGCCGGTGGCTGGTCAGGCCAATGATGCGCTTGCCGGCAAAACGCGCCTTTATGTCATCCAAGGCGGTCGCCGTTTCGGGGTGCGCGGCAATGTGCGCCGTCACCCAATGCAGCGCGTCGATAACGCTGTTGCCGGTGACATGAATCCGGTCCTCCGGCACGTTCTCCGCCCGCAAATAGCCCGCCGATGTTTCCGTGGGTGCAAAGTGCATATCGGCGATGGAGCCGACAATTTTGCGATTCACTTCCTCTGGCCATGGGTGGTAGATGTTGTGGCTACGCAAACCGGCCTCGACATGGCCAACGGGAATTTTGCGGTAATAGGCGCACAATGCACCAACCATCGCGGTGGCGGTGTCGCCCTGCACCAGCACGCGGTCGGGTTTTTCCACATCCATCACATCGCCAATTGCGGTAAGCAAGCGCGCGGTGAGCGTGTCGAGCGACTGCCCCGGCGTCATGATGTTCAAATCATGGTCGGGGGTGATGCCGCTAATGGTCAGAACTTGGTCCAGCATTTCGCGGTGCTGCGCCGTTACGCACACGCGGCTGTCGATGCGATCCGCCGCCTCTAGCGCATGGATGACTGGGAACAGCTTTATCGCCTCGGGCCGCGTGCCGAAGATGGTCAGGATTTTCATGGGTTTGCGTATCGCCCCGCCAGTGGATAGTGGCCGAGGGATAGCAGCAAAGCCTTATGATGGCGTAAAGAAGCGCGCGGCTGTTAAGCCAAGGCCGCGCTTGCCTCATCCATCAATTGCGCAATGATGTCGGCGACGGGCTCTTCGGATTTTACCATGCCGACCGATTGCCCCGCCATGATGGAGCCGTTTTCCACATCGCCGTCAATGACCGCGCGGCGCAATGCACCCGCCCAGAAATGCTCAATCTGCAACTGCGCCTCGCCCATATCGACCGCGCCGCTGTCGAGGAGGTTGGCGACTTCGCGTTGTTTCGCGGTGAATTCCTCGGTGCCCTTATTCTTCAGCGCACGCACGGGAATGACGGGCAGGCGCGGGTCGATTTGCACGCTAGCCACGGCATCGCGGGCCGATGCGCGGAAGAACGCCTTCTTAAAGTCTGGATGCGCAATGCTCTCGGTGGCGCAGGCGAAGCGGGTACCAAGTTGCACGCCCGATGCGCCCATCTCCAAATACGCTGCCATCATCGCACCGGTGCCAATGCCGCCCGCGACGAACACAGGGACTTGGTCTGCGACTTCGGGGAGGATTTCTTGCGCCAGCACGCTTGTTGAGACGGGGCCGATATGCCCGCCCGCCTCCATGCCTTCAATCACGATGGCATCGACGCCGGACTTAATGAATTTCTTCGCCAGCGGCAGGGCAGGGGCAAAGCAAATCACCTTCGCGCCGGTTTCCTTAATCGCCTCCAACGACCCCTTCGGCGGTAAGCCGCCGGCCAGGACGACATGGGACACGCCGTGTTTCCCGCACACCGCGATCAGGTCCATCAGCAAGGGGTGCATGGTGATGAGGTTCACGCCAAAGGGCTTATCCGTCATTGCCTTCGTCGCGGCGATTTCGGTTTCGAGAAGCTCCGCCGTCATCGCCCCGCACGCAATCACGCCAAAGCCGCCTGCGTTGCTAATCGCGCTCACGAGATGGCGTTCGGATACCCAACTCATCGCGCCGCACATAATGGCGGTGGGGGTGCCCAGGAATTCGCAGCCGCGCTGCATCAATGCTGTCAAATTGCTCATGATCGCCGCGATAGCGCCGTGGCGGCATCGCGGCAAGGGGGATTGCCATCCAGCGCGCACAGGTATAGCACTACATCATTACCCTCGGGGAGCGTGCTTACGCTGAGAGGGGCGTTTAGCATCGCCCGACCCGTTGAACCTGAAACCGCTAATACGGTCGGAGGGAAGGGGCGATGTGCATATTTTCAAGCTCACCGCCTGCTCTCCGCCCCTTTAAGGAGAGCAAGCATGGCTGACATCAACGCAAAGGCCGAAATCGGCGTAACCACTGGTCCCATTCGCGGGTCGAAGAAAATTCACGTCGCCGCCAAATCGGGCAGCGGCATCCGCGTTGCCATGCGCGAAATCTACCTTGAGCCATCCTCGGGCGAACCGCCTGTACGCGTCTATGACACCAGCGGCCCTTATACCGATGAGAATGCCAGCATCGACATCAACGTCGGCCTGCCCGAACTGCGCCGCGATTGGATTGTTGCGCGCGGCGACGTTGAAGTGGTGAACCAACGCGAAGTCAAACCCGAAGACAACGGCCAACTCGGCCCCGACCGCAGCGGCGGGGTGCCGCCATTCCCGAATGTGCGCAAGAAAGTCCTGCGCGCGAAGCCCGGCATGAATGTTAGCCAAATGCACTATGCGCGTAAGGGCATCATCACCCCTGAAATGGAATATGTGGCGGAGCGTGAAAATCTTGGCCGTGAACGCCTCGCCGAATATATCCGCGACGGCGAAGGCTTTGGTGCGGCAATCCCCGACTATGTGACGCCCGAATTCGTGCGGGACGAGGTTGCGCGTGGGCGGGCGATAATCCCCAACAACATCAACCACCCCGAAAGCGAACCGATGGCGATCGGGCGCAATTTCTTGGTCAAGATCAACGCCAATATCGGCAACTCCGCCGTCGCATCCGATGTCGCGAATGAAGTGGACAAGATGGTCTGGTCTATCCGTTGGGGCGCGGACACGGTGATGGACCTCAGCACCGGCCGCAATATCCACGACACGCGGGAGTGGATACTGCGCAACTCCCCCGTGCCCATTGGCACCGTGCCGATTTACCAAGCGCTCGAAAAAGTCGGCGGCGTGGCCGAGGACCTGACGTGGGAGGTGTTCCGCGATACCCTGATCGAACAGGCGGAGCAGGGCGTCGATTACTTCACC
>JBGSOJ010000335.1:0-19034 GCA_041739175.1 Sphingomonadaceae bacterium | reverse complement strand
AACCCTTTGGCGGCGAAGGGCACAGCGGCACCGGACCCAAAGCAGGCGGGCCGCATTACCTGCACCGCTTCGTCACCGAACGCGTGACCAGCACCGACACCACCAGCGCGGGCGGCAACGCCAGCCTGTTAAGCCTAGGTGAAGGTTAGGGCGGTTAGAACGATGGCGTAACGAAAGGATTTGCCGATGAAATGTCCGCTGTTAATTGGCTCGATTGCTGCACCCGCACTGCTCACCGCCTGCGTTTCCGCGCCGCGTGGGGATGACCCGATGCCCGACGGTCCCGCGATGCAGACGTGCGATGCCGCGCCGGTGCAGGGCTTTGTCGGCCGGTTGTCGAACGCCGACCGCAATGCGGAAATTCAGCGGCTGACCGGCGCGCGGACGCTCCGCTGGATTGGGCCGGGCATGGCGGTGACGATGGATTACCGTGAGGACCGCGTGAATGTCTATTATGACGCGCAGCAGATGGTGACGCAGATTTCCTGCGGCTAGTGCGTCTTACTTTCCGCTGGTCAGCGCAAGGAACACATCCTCAAGATCGGCCTCTTTGGTGGTAACATCGACGATGCCAAAGCCTTGGCCCTGCACGATGGAGAGCACACCGCCCGCGTTCAGCGTATCCTTGTTATAGCTGATTTCCAGACGGCGCGCGTCCAATCGCGTGATCCGCTCAAACCGGTCGCTGTCCGGCACGGCGTCAATATCGCGGTCCAGCGTTAGCACGACCAGTTTCTCGCGTGCCTTTTCGACCAAATCGCGCGTGGGTTCGTTAGCAATCAGGCGGCCGTGGTTGATGATCGCAATGCGCTCACAAAGCTGTTCGGCTTCCTCCAGATAATGCGTGGTCAGCACCACGGTTACGCCTTCTTCGCGGTTCAGGCGGGTGACATAGTCCCAAAGTTGCTGGCGTAGTTCAATGTCCACGCCAGCGGTGGGCTCATCCAGCACGATAATCGGGGGTGAGTGTACCATCGCTTTGGCCACCAACAACCGCCGCTTCATGCCCCCCGACAAAGTGCGCGAATAGGCGTCGGCCTTATCCTCAAGGTGCACGGCGCGCAAAAGGTCCATCGTGCGCCGCTCAGCGGGTTTCACGCCATAGAGCCCCGCAACCAGTTCCAGCGTCTCACGCGGCGTAAAGAACGGGTCGAACACGATTTCCTGCGGCACGATACCAATGCTGGCCTTCGCATTGCGCGGGCTGTCGTCGATATCAAAGCCCCAGATGCGCGCCGACCCGCTGGTTTTCTTCACCATCCCGGCAAGGATGTTGATCATCGTCGATTTGCCCGCGCCATTGGGGCCGAGCAGTCCGAAGATCGACCCCTGCGGCACCGACAGGCTTACGCCATCCAGCGCGCGCTTGCCGCCCGCGTAGGTTTTGGCCAGATCGGTGATTTCTATTGCGGATGCTGTTGTCATGGCGCACGCTATAGCGCGGCTTTATGGCAATTACATCAAAATAGGACGCCGCGCGCGGCTTGGCGGCGTGCCGTACCAGCGCATGTGCGCGCGGGTGAACGCGCTGGTCTCGCTATAGCCAAGCAATTGCGCGATTTCCTCAATCGAGCGCTTGTTTTCGGCCAGATACAATCCGCAAAGCTGTTTGCGCAGCCCCTCAATTATCGCGCGGAAGGTTGTGCCTTCCTCCCGAATCCGGCGGCGGAGCGTGCGCTCGGTCATCGATAGCGCCTGCGCGGTGCGCGCCAAAGTGGGCGGCGATTTGTCCATTTCTTCGTACAAATACAGGCGGCATGCGCGGATAATGGGCGATTGTTCACCGACCAGCGAGGCCATCATGTCATCGTAAAAGCGCACGACCTGCCGATTGGCGCGCGGCAATTGCGCCTCCAGCACGTTGTTGGCGATGATTGTTTTGTTGCGGACGGCGCCAAAATGAACGGGGCAACCAAGCACCTCTTCGAGCTTCGCAGCATCGGGCAGCGCGGGGCCCGGCAAATGGACTTCGCTAAACCGCGCGTTTTCCAGACCGCTGGCGCGGAAAATGGCGTTGTATAGGCCAAGCGCGATCAACGTCGTTTCGCGCAACGGTTCCTCATTATTCGCCGCCTCCACCACAGCAAAGGCCGATTCCTTTGGCCCCTGATCAACGGTGATTTTGAAACGGTGGTTCATGCCAGCGTGCACCGCAATCGACGAGCTTAGCGCCGCGCCCAAAGTGGGCAGGAACAACGCGCCAAAATTCAGGTCGGAAAACGTACGCGGCACCATTTGCTCGCCCAAGTGCAACACGGCGAGCGGATCGTTCAATTCCTGCAGCACGGCACGGACCAAGCGGTCGAGCACCTCGCCTCCAACCTGCACCTCGGGGCTGCGCAAATCGGCCTCGGTCACCCCCATCGCGTCGAATAGGACCGGAAGCCGCGCGCCAATACGCTGCGCCGCGCGCACGAAGCGGAGCAATTGCCGCCCCGGCATCGTTGGCATATTGGTCGATTGTGCGTTGGTTCGTTCTAATATGGCCACATTCATTATCCCGGCTTTCTTGTGTCTTGGTCAATAGATGGCGCGCGTTAGGCGGCCGTTTCGGTTTCAAGGGCGGCCTGCTTTTCCTCGGCCAATCGGTCGAGTTCGGCGCGGCTTAATTTGGTTGCGGCGGTTTTTAGCTGACCGCAGGCGGCGTCAATGTCGCGCCCGCGAGGCGTGCGCACCGGCGCGCTGATCCCGGCCTCAAATATCAGCGTGGAAAAGCGTCGAATCCGTTCCGGCGTCGAACATTCATACGGCGCGCCGGGCCACGGGTTGAACGGGATCAAGTTCACTTTCGCGGGCAGGCGATAATGCTTAAGCAAGCGGATCAGCTCTCGCGCGTCATCATCGCTGTCGTTTTTGTCCTTCAACATGACATATTCAAAGGTAATCCGCCGCGCATTGCTGGACCCGGGATAATCGGCGCAAGCCTGCAGCAGCTCTTCGATGCCGTATTTGCGGTTGATCGGCACGATCTCATCGCGCACTTCTTTGGTCACGGCATGCAAAGACACCGCCAGATTGACGCCGATCTCTGCGCCCGCGCGCGCCATCATGGGCACGACACCGCTGGTGCTGAGCGTTATCCGCCGCCGCGACAGGGCAAGGCCATCGCCGTCCATGACAATTTTCAACGCATCGCGCACACCGTCGAAGTTATACAGTGGCTCGCCCATGCCCATCATCACGATGTTGGTGAGCAACCGCCCATCGGGGGAGTATTGGCCGATGTCGTCTTCATCATCGAAATAGTCATTCTCATCGGCGGACGGACCAAAGCCCGCCATGCTGCCTTTTGGCCATTCGCCCAGCGCGTCGCGCGCCAGCATGACTTGCCCGACAATCTCACCCGGCGTCAGATTGCGCACCAACCGCATCGTGCCGGTGTGGCAGAAGCGGCAATTGAGCGTGCATCCCACTTGGCTCGACACACACAAAGTGCCGCGATCGGCGTCGGGGATGAACACCATTTCATAATCCTGCCCATCGTCGGACCGGAGCAGCCATTTGCGCGTGCCATCCTCCGACACCTGCGCCTCGACCACTTGCGGGCGGCCAATGACGAAGCGTTCGGCGAGCCATGGGCGCATCGTCTTGGCGATGTCAGTCATAGTGTCAAAATCGATGACACCGCGATGGTAGATCCAATGGAATATCTGTTTGGAGCGCAATTTCGCCGCTTTGCCATCCAAACCGGCGTCGGTCAGGAACGCGCCAATTTGCGCGCGGGTCAGGCCGAGCAAGTCGATTTTGCCATCGGCGCGCGCGGTCACTTGCGCGCCATCGCTCGCAGCACGCGGCACGGGAACGGCCTCTGCCCCCAACAGACCGGGCATCAATGCCGACGCCGCGCCAATACCGGCGTCATCCGATGCGCCGGCGTCGAGCGGTTCGTTATCCGAAGCTGGGCCCGCATGAGGCAAGGAAATAATCATGGTTCACATTCTACATTACGCCAAAGATTTTACAATTTTCGGCATGTGGGTTCAAATTGTGCGAAAACGCACAAAACTGCAAGCCCTTGTTCGTAGACTAATACTAACATTCATGCAAGTTGTAATGCCATTTGCGGCCATTTCGAACGATTTAGGCCGATCGTTCCGATTTACAGTGTGACAAAGGGGCTGCGTCTTCGGTTGACTTATATAAAGCATTCTTTATATAAAAAAAGCGTTATGACACATTTGCTCCCCGTTCTGAAGGCTTTGGCCGACCCCACGCGCCTGCGCATTGCGCGGCTGGTGAGTCAGATCGAAATGGCGGTGGGCGAATTGGCGGAGCTTTTGGAGCAAAGCCAGCCACGCATTTCCCGCCATGTGCGTATTCTCGACGAAGCGGGCATTGTCGAACGCCGCAAAGAAGGCGCGTGGGTGTTCCTGCGCCCCGGTCCCGCTTTTGCCGATCTGCCGCTGACCGCGCTGATTATGGCGGGCGAGGATTACGGCGACGCCGCGATGGAGGCGGACCGCGTGATGCTCACCCAATTGCGCGCCGAACGCGCGGCGCAGGCGGCGGCGTGGTTCGATTCGCACGCGGTCGAATGGGACCGGATGCGCGCGCTCTATATTGCCGAGGCGGAGGTTGAGGTTGCGATTGCCGACATGGTCAAGGGGCTGCCGATCACGCGGTTGATTGACATTGGCACGGGCACGGGGCGGATGATCGAATTGCTTGGCCCCAATGCCGCGCATATTATCGGCATCGACAAAAGCGCCGAGATGCTGCGCCTTGCACGCGCGAAATTGTCGAGCGGGGAGGTCACCGCACTCAGCGACCCCGCGCAGGTCGATTTGCGGATTGGTGATTTCAACGACTTGCCCGTTGCCGATGCCGCCGCCGACTTTGCGATTTTGCATCAAGTGCTGCACTTTGCCCAACATCCGGCGAAAGTCGTGGCGGAGGCGGCGCGGATCTTGGCCCCCGGCGGGCATCTGCTGGTCGCCGATTTCGCCCCGCACGATCAGGAGGAATTGCGCCGCGATTTCGCCCATGCGCGCCTGGGCTTTGATGACGACACGTTGGCGCGGTGGTTCCGGCAATATGGCCTGAAACCGCTGAAAGACATCAGCCTGCATGGTGGCGCGCTGACCGTGCGGTTGTGGTTGGCCCAAAAGATTTAGACAGAAATTTAGACAGCAGATTTAGACCCATGACAAAAGGACACTTGCACCCATGTCGATAAGCTATCCCGCCCTGCATGAGGCCTCATTGGCCATTGGTACGCCCTTGTTCGCGGGGCTGCCCGGTGATGCCGAGATTAGTTTTGAATTCTTCCCGCCCAAGACCGAGGCGATGGAGGAGCAATTGTGGCGCTCGTTTGAGGCGCTCGCTCCGCTTGGGCCGCGTTTTGTGTCGGTGACCTATGGCGCGGGCGGCTCAACGCGCGAACGCACGCATCACACGGTCGCGCGAATCGCCAGCGATACCGACATTCCCGCCGCCGCGCACCTCACCTGCGTCGGCGCAAGCAAGGCGGAAATTGCCGAGGTCGCGGACCAATATTGGCAGGCGGGCGTGCGCCATATCGTCGCCTTGCGCGGTGATCCGCCCGAAATGGGGCAGGCGTTCGTGCCACACCCCGATGGCTATGCCAGCGCGGCGGACCTTGTCGCGGGTCTTAAAAAGCTGCACGATTTTGAAATCAGCGTCGCGGCCTATCCCGAAATGCACCCCGAGGCGGAAAGCGCGGCAAGCGACCTCGATAACCTGAAACGCAAATTAGACGCAGGCGCAGTGCGCGGGATTACGCAATTTTTCTTCAGCACCGATGCCTTCTTTCGTTTCCGCGATGCATGCGGCGCGGCGGGTATTACGCAGGACATCGTGCCCGGCATCCTGCCCGTGTCCAATGTCGCACAGGCGCGCAAATTCGCCGCCATGTGCGGGGCACAAATCCCCGATTGGATGGATCACTTGTTCGAAGGGCTGGACGACCACCCCGGCGCGCGCGCGATGGTTGCCGCCACTGTCGCCGCCGAAATGTGCCGCAAATTATACGCAGGCGGCACGCGCCAGTTTCATTTTTACACGCTAAACCGCAGCGAACTCACCTACGCCATTTGCCATTTGCTTGGCAAACGGCCGCAAGGAAATTGATATGACGAACACACAAACCGAAACCTCAGAACAGGCCTTCCGCGTCGCCGCCGCGGAACGTATCCTGATTTTCGACGGTGGCTATGGCACCGGCATCCAACGGCGCAAATTGACCGAGGCGGATTATCGCGGCGAGCTCGACCTCGCCAAGGATCAAAAGGGCAATAACGACCTTTTGTGCCTAACCCGTCCCGATGTGGTGGCCGACATCCACAACGCCTATTTTGCCGCGGGCGGGGACATGGTGGAAACGAATACGTTTAGCAGCACGCAAATCGCGCTGGCCGATTATGGGTGCGAACATTTGGTGCGCGAATTGAACCTGGCCGCCGCGAAACTGGCGCGGGATTGCGCGGAGAGTTTCACCGCCAAAGACGGCCGCCGCCGTTTTGTGGCGGGCAGCATTGGTCCCACGAACAAGACGCTCTCGCTGTCTCCCGACGTCAACGACCCCGGTTTCCGCGAAGTCGATTTCGACACGCTAAAGGCGCAATATCGCGAACAATGCGATGCGTTGATTGAGGGCGGGGTGGATTTCATCCTTGTCGAAACCTGCTTCGACACGCTGAACGCCAAAGCGGCGGGCATGGCGGCGCGGGAGGCCGAGGCGGCGGCGGGGCGCGAAGTGCCGCTGATGCTGTCGTTTACGATCACCGATATGAGCGGGCGCAATTTGTCGGGCCACACGATTGAGGCCTATTGGAACACACTGCGCCACCTAAAGCCGCTGACCATCGGCATCAATTGCGCCTTTGGTGCGGACAAGATGCGGCCCTATCTGGCGGAATTGGCGAAGGTCGCCGATTGCCTGATTATGGCCTATCCTAACGCAGGGCTTCCCAATGATTTGGGCGAATATGACGAATTGCCCGAAACCACTGCGACGCTGGTGGACGAATGGATTGCCGAGGGGCTGGTCAATGTCGTCGGCGGATGCTGCGGCACCACGCCCGAACACATCGGCGCGATTGCGCGGCATCTGGCGGGTAAGACACCGCGCGCGATCCCGCAAGTCGCCGTTCGCACGCGGCTGGCGGGCCTTGAACCGTTCGTAATGGCGTAACGGGCTAATCCTCCCCCATTGGGGGAGGTGGCAGCGCCTGAGCGAAGTCGAAGGGGCTGACGGAGGGGGCTTCTCCGTTGGTTTGATAAGGACACGGGAGAACCCCCTCCACCGCCCGCTCTGCGGTCGGTCCCCCTCCCCAAAATGGGGAGGATTTTGGAATGAAACATGACCACTCTCTCCTCCGCACAATTCGTCAACATTGGCGAGCGCACCAATGTCACCGGATCGGCCAAGTTCAAAAAACTGATCCTCAATGAGGATTATGAAGCCGCCGTCGAGGTCGCGCGCGAGCAAGTCGAAAATGGCGCGCAGATTATCGATGTCAATATGGACGAAGGCCTGCTCGACGCGCACGCCGCGATGACGCGCTTTTTGAAACTCATCGCCGCCGAACCCGACATCGCGCGCGTGCCGGTGATGATTGACTCGTCGAAATGGAGCGTGATTGAGGCGGGGCTGAAAGTCGTGTCTGGCAAACCCATCGTCAACTCGATCAGCATGAAGGAAGGCGAGGAAGAGTTCCTGAAATACGCCCGCCTCTGCATGGCCTATGGCGCCGCCGTGGTGGTGATGGCGTTCGATGAAACGGGCCAGGCGGACAGCAAGGAGCGCAAGGTCGCGATTTGCCAGCGCGCCTACAAACTGCTCACCGGCATCGGCTTTCCGCCCGAAGACATCATCTTCGACCCCAATGTGTTCGCCGTCGCCACGGGCATTGACGAACACCGCCGCTATGGCCTCGACTTTATTGAGGCAGTGGCGGAGATAAAGGCGACCTGCCCGCACGTCCATTTCTCCGGCGGGCTGTCCAACCTGTCATTCAGTTTCCGTGGCAACGAACCCGTGCGCCGCGCGATGCACAGCGTGTTTCTCTATCACGCCATCCCCGCGGGCCTAGACATGGCGATTGTGAACGCGGGGCAATTGGACATCTACGACGACATCGACCCCGTGCTGCGCGAGGCGTGTGAGGATGTTGTCCTGATGCGCGAACCCGCCGGTGGCGGCGATGCGACCGAAAATCTCATCGCTTTGGCTGAAAAATTTCGCGGCACCGATGCGGCGGCGGAAAAACAAGCGGCGGAATGGCGCGGCTGGCCGGTTATCAAACGGCTGGAACATGCGTTGGTGAAGGGCATTGATATGCACATCATCGACGATACCGAGGAAGCGCGGCTGGAGATAAAGGCGCGCGGCGGGCGGCCTATCGAGGTAATCGAAGGGCCGCTCATGGACGGCATGAATGTCGTCGGCGACTTGTTCGGCTCTGGCAAAATGTTCCTCCCCCAAGTGGTGAAGTCCGCGCGCGTGATGAAAAAGGCCGTCGCGCATCTCTTTCCCTATATTGAGGCGGAAAAGGAACCCGGCGCGAAGGGGAAGGGCAAAATCGTGCTCGCCACGGTAAAGGGCGATGTGCACGACATTGGCAAGAATATCGTCGGCGTGGTGTTGCAATGCAACGGTTTTGAGACGGTCGATCTGGGCGTCATGGTGCCGTGGACCGACATCATCGCGGCGGCCAAGGAGCATGATGCCGATATGGTCGGGCTGTCCGGCCTGATCACCCCATCGCTGGACGAGATGGTCACCGTGGCGGAGGAGATGGAGCGCGCTGGCCTCACCATGCCGCTGCTCATTGGCGGCGCGACGACCAGCGAAACGCACACCGCGCTGCGTATTGAACCGGCTTACAGCGGCGCGACGGTCTATGTCCTCGACGCCAGCCGCGCCGTGGGCGTGGCGTCGAATTTGGTGTCCGACACGCTGGCCGATGATTTCATCGCCGACACCCGCGCGCGCTATGAAAAGGTGCGCGTGGCGCGCGGGGAGAAGGTGGCGAAAGACCTGACCCCCTTGGCTGAGGCGCGGGCGAATGGCTTCCCCGCGGATTTCGCATTGAAGCCCGCCGCGCCGGTGCAGCCGGGCCTGACCGTCTATGACGATTGGGACTTGGAGGATTTGCGCGAGTATATCGATTGGACGCCATTCTTCCGCGCGTGGGAATTGGCGGGCGTTTATCCGCAAATCCTGACCGATGACGTGGTGGGCGAAAGTGCGACCAACTTGTTTGCCGATGCAAAGGTCATGTTGGACCAGATTATCGATGAAAAATGGCTGACCGCGAAGGCCGTCATTGGCCTGTGGCCGGTAGAGCGCGATGGCGATGATTTGATTGTTGAGGGCACGCGCCTGCCCATGCTGCGCCAACAGGTGAAGAAACGTGACGGAAAGGCGCATATGTGCCTGGCCGATTTCATCGATCCGGCGGGCGACTGGCTGGGCGGCTTTGCCGTCACGGCGGGCCATGGCATAGACGCGAAAATCGCCGAGTTTCAGGCGGCGCACGACGATTATTCGGACATTTTGTTAAAGGCGCTCGCCGACCGTCTGGCCGAGGCGATGGCGGAGCGGATGCACGCGCATGTCCGGCGCGAGCTTTGGGGCTATGCGCCCGATGAGCAACTCGACAACGCCGCGCTGATCCGCGAGCAATATCGCGGCATCCGCCCCGCGCCCGGCTATCCCGCGTGCCCTGATCATACGTTGAAGGACTCGCTGTTCGACCTGCTCGGCCGCGCGCACGGCAATGATCCGGCGGGGATTACATTGACCAGCAGCTTTGCAATGCTCCCCACCGCCGCGGTGTCCGGTTTCTATTTCGGCCACCCGCAGGCGGAATATTTCGGCGTTGCGCGTATCGACGAGGACCAATTAAGCGACTATGCAGCACGGCGCGGCATGGAATTGGAAACGGCGCGGCAATGGCTGCGCCCGAATTTGAACCAATAGCCGCCGCACGCACGGGGGCATTGGATATAAACGCATCGCATCCACGCTGGTTCTACACCGGTTTGACGATCATGGCCGTTGGCTATGGCGCAATGTTATTATTTGCGCCCTATGCGCCCGCGTTGCTGGCCAAGATCGCCTATTTCCCGTTCATCGGCGTGCTCGGCGCGATTATTGCCAATACCAGCGGCACCGGCGGCGGCGTCGTGTTTGTGCCGGTGTTCAACCTGCTGCGTGAGGGCGGGATCTATTCGATCACCCCAGCGCAAGTGGTGGCGGCGAGTTTCCTCATCCAATCTTTTGGCATGAGCATGGGGGCGTTGCGCTGGACCGCGCGCGTGCATGAGCATCGCGGGGCGGAGCTGGAGGATCGCGGCACCGATGTCCGGCCGCGCGATTATTGGACCGTGATTGGCGCGGTCGCGGTGCTGTCGTTGCCCACCATGCTGCTGACGCAGCGGATCGCGGGCTTTGACCAGCATCAGGTGCTGCTGGCGTTCAAGAGCTTTTCGATTGGCTTGGGCACCGTGCTGATCGCGTCGGCGTGGCTGGTTAACCGGAGCAAGCCAGAGCGGACGGGGCTGGCGCGCATTGACCTTATCATCCTGCTGATCGCCGCCATTCCCGGCGGGTTTATCACCGCGCTGTTTTCTGTCGGCATTGGGGAGTTTGTCGCGCTCTATCTATTCATCCGCCACTATCCGATATTGATGGCGACGGGCACGGCGTGCGTGCTTTCATCAATGCATGTTATCTTGGGCAGTCTTTGGTATATCGAGTTCGGCCATGTGCCGTGGGATGTCGTCGTGCTCGCCGCCCCGGGCGCAGCACTGGGCGGGTTTTTGGCGCGCCCCATTGCGTTGTGGCTTGGCGCGCTTCGGCTGAAAACGCTCGATGGGCTATGGATCATCGGGTCGAGCCTGTTTCTGCTGCTTGCCAGCCGATAACAAAAGGGCCGCCGCAGTTTCCCGCGACGGCCCGTTTTTCCTTCAAGCTAAGCGCTTATTTTTGTTCGCTGCCCGTGGGGAAACCACGGCGGGCCAGCAACGGCTCGACCTTGGCATCGCGGCCGCGGAAGTTGCGGTAGGCGGTTTTGCGGTCATAGCTGTTGCCGCTGGCGAAGATTTCGGTGCGGAAGCGTTCCGCCGTTGGGCCGTCCCACACGCCCGCTTCCTCAAACGCCGCCCATGCGTCGGCGTCCATCACTTCGGACCACAGAGAGCTGTAATAGCCCGCCGAATAGGCATCGGAGGAGAAGAGGTGGTTAAACTGCGACAGGCGGTGACGCATCACCATTTCGCGCGGCATACCGATTTCAGCCAGAGTCTCCCGCTCGAACGCTTTTACGTCGGCGACAGGGGTTGAGCGGTTGTGCATTTTCATATCGAGAATCGCGCTCGACAGATATTCGACTGTCGCAAACCCCTGCATAAAGGTTTCCGATGCCTTCACCTTGGCCAGCAATTCCGCCGGAATTGGCTTTCCGGTTTTGTAATGCACCGCATAATTTTCCAGGACATAGGGCGTCATCAACCAGTTTTCGTTCACCTGGCTTGGGAACTCAACATAATCGCGCGGCGTCTCTCCCAATGTTGGGTAGGTGATGTCATAGTTGAAATAATGCAGCGCATGGCCAAATTCATGGAACAAGGTCGATGCGTCATCAAGGCTGATCAGCGTGGTTTCCCCCGCCGCTGGCTTTACGAAGTTGTTGTTGTTCGACGCCAAAATCAGGTTGCTGTTGCCCAGCTTATGCTGATCTTTATAGGTCGTCATCCATGCGCCAGACCGCTTGCCGGGACGCGCATAATTGTCGAGGTAGAACAGGCCAATGACCTTACCTTTGCGCGTGACTTCAAAGGTCCGCACATCGGGGTGGAACACGGGCACGGCGCCGGTGTTTTCCTTAAATTGCAAACCATACAACCGATTGGCGCTGTCGAACATTGCGTCCATCATCTTGTCGAGTTGGAAATACGGCTTCAATTCGGCCGAATCGAGGTCGTATTTTTCCTTGCGCACTTTTTCGGCGTAGAAGCGGTAATCCCATGGTTCGATGGTGATTCCTGCGCCTTCTTTATCGGCGACCGCCTGCATATCGGCGACCTCTTCCTTCACGCGCGCGACCGCAGCGGGCCAGACGCGCATCATCAATTCCATCGCCGCCTCTGGCTCTTTCGCCATGGTGTTGGTCATGCGGTAATTGGCGTGGGTTTCATAGCCCAGCAATGCCGCGCGCTCCTGCCGCAGTTTCAGGATGTCGGCGATAATGCCGCTGGTGTCGTTCGCGTCATTGTTGTCGCCGCGCATGGCAAAGGCGGTGAACACCTTTTTGCGGCTTTCGCGGTTGGTGCAGTTTTCCAGGAACGGTTGCATCACGCTGCGCGTGTTGACGGCGGCCCAGCCTTTCAGACCCTTGGCCTCGGCGGCGGCTTTCATCGCCGACAGGCTGCTTTCGGGGATGCCCGCGACTTCTGAGGGGTCGGTGAACAGGATGAAGGTTTCTTCATCGGCCAAAACGCGCTTTGAAAACTCGGCGAATTTGCCCGCCAGCTCGCCTGAAATCGCGATCAGGCGTTCCTTGCCGGCATCATCCAGCAACGCGCCGCTTTTCACCAAATCCTCATAGCGCAATTCGACCACGCGCATTTGTTCGGCATCAAGGCCAAGCGAATTGCGCGCGTCGTAGATTGTCTTAATGCGCGCGAACAAGCGTGGGTCGAGGTCCATTTCGGCGAAGAAACCCTGAATCTTGGGTTCCCATTCGGCCTCAATCGCTTGAATGTCGGGGTTTGAGAGATTGGAGCTGTGCACGCCCCAAATGGGGAAAAGGCGATTGACCTGCTTGCCCGCAAGTTCAAGCGGGACGATGGTGTTTTCAAACGTCGCAGGCTCCGGATTGCTCAGAATCGCGTCTTGCTCGGCCTTGTAATTGATCATCGCCTGTTGAAAGGCACCGGGAAAATCGCTGGTTTTGATTTTATCCCATGGCGGCACGCCGTCGTAAGGGCCAGTCCATGGCGCAAGCATTGGGTTGGTTTCGGCCATTACGACCTCCGTTGCGGGCATGTCGGTGTTGGCGCTGGCGTCGGGGACGACGGCGTTGCACGCGGCCAACGCGATCGGAGCAGCAGCGGCGAGTAACAAATGGATGTGTTTTTTCAATGGCTTGTCCTCTATGATTTTTCCATGCCATTGGTATGGCATAGGGTAACTATCCGCCCGCTGAACGGCGCATTAGGGCGCTGCGGTTCCAAAATAAGGCGGCATTGATATAATGTTACCTATAACTTTGGCTACCGTCTATGCCGAAATGCGTGGGCGGCGTGTAAACGTTTCGGGGGGCCGACTGTGCCAGCGCGGAACGGCGTCATAACGGACACGCATTTCGTGGTTAAGCGGCTGGATTTGTTGCTTCGCGCGCGATATTTCTGTCGCCAATCTCAAAATACTGCGGCGGTTTTCGTCGATCAAATAGGAATTTGCCCCATGCCCCATCGTGCGCACCCCAATCGACCGGCACCAACCCGCGTTAAACTCGGCCTGCGCAGTATATTGACCGCCTTGGCCAGCGGCGTGGTGGTCATTGCGCTGGCCCCTGCCTTGGCCCAATCGGGCGGCGCATTCCGCGTGGCGGAGACGGGGCAGAGCTTCCCCGATTTGCGCAGCGCCGTGGGCGCGATTGGCGATCGCGATGGCACCGTCGTCATTGCGCCGGGCCGCTATAATGATTGCGTGGTGCAGACCGCGGGCTATGTCACCTATAAAGCCGAAGTGCCGGGACAAACCTTGTTCGACGGCGGTATTTGCGAAGGCAAAGCGGCGCTGGTCCTTCGCGGGCGCGGCGCGAAAGTGGACGGCATCGTTTTTCGCGGCATGGGCGTGTCCGACGGCAATGGCGCGGGCATCCGGTTGGAAAAAGGGCCGCTGACGGCGACCAACACGATGTTCCGCGACAGCGAGCAGGGGATTCTAACCGGCGAGGATGCCAGCAGCGAGATTATCATCGACCGTTCGACCTTCACTGGCCTTGGCCGCTGCGACCGCGGATTGTCGTGCGCACACAGCATTTATATTGGCGGCTATGCCCGGCTGACCGTCACGCGCAGCCGCTTTGAACGCGGCAATGGCGGGCATTATGTTAAAAGCCGCGCCTTAGTTACGCGTATTACCGACAGCAGCTTTGACGACACGCGCGGCCGCACCACCAATTATATGATCGATTTGCCCGATGGCTCCACCGGGCTGATCGCGGGCAATATCTTTGTGCAGGGCCGTGATAAGGAAAATTACAGCGCGTTTATCACGGTCGCGCCGGAAAATCGCAAGAACAGCAGCGCGGGGCTGGTCATTGAAAACAACGATGCCAAAATCGCGCCGGGCGTGGACCGCAAAACGGTGTTCGTGGCGAACTGGTCGATGGACCAAATCAATCTGGGCGCGAACCGCTTGGGGCCGAATCTTAAGCCGTACGAGCGGCGCTAATCCAAAAAACCGCCCAAACAAAAGCGCGCCGGAGGGTGTCTCCGGCGCGCTTTTGTTTGGGTAAAATTTAGCTTGGCCTACCGCTCATATTCGCGGTTGGTGCCGGCGGTACGCGCTGGAGCCTGCGCGGTGAGGCGCAAGGCCTCAGCCGAACGGCTGATCGAGCCGATTTCTTCGGGCATATCGTCGTCGTCCATCTGCACCTTTTGCATCGATTGGACGAGGCCTTCGTTCAAATGATCGGGGCGCACCGTTTCCTCGGCAATTTCGCGCAAGGCAACGACGGGATTCTTGTCACGGTCGCGGTCCACGGTCAGTTCGGCGCCGCCGGAAATCTCCCGCGCACGCTCAGCGGCGAGCAGGACGAGGTCAAAGCGGTTGGAAATCTTATCAATGCAATCTTCAACGGTAACGCGCGCCATGGGCGAATCCTTTGTTTAAGGGGGCAAGCGGGAATTCCTGGGCAATCAAGGCCGCCGCCCGCCAAAGTTAGCCCCGCCCGTTAGGGAGGATCGCGTCCAAAGTCAAGAAATTGTCAGGCGTTGGTCACCAGGCGGGGCGTTACCGCCCTTGGTTGCGCCAGCGTTTGACCACGCGGTCGATGATTTCTTCCTCTTGGCCGGTAATCTGCCACAATTCGGAGAACAGCGGATCTTCCGACGCAGGCCGCTTATGCTCCTCCAGATTGTCGAGCGCGACGCGAATCGGCACCGACACGCCTTCGCCGCAGACAATGCATTCGCGGTTGCGCAGCGCAGGGATCGAATCGAGGAAACCGCGCGCCCCCTCAGGCATCGCCGAACGCACGAATTGTTGGTCGCGGTCGTTGTTGAGCCGCATCGAAATAATGGTGCCGCATTGCGACAACACGCCCTCGGCCAAATCGGAGGGCCGCTGCGTAATCAGGCCCAGCGACACGCCGTATTTCCGGCCTTCCTTGGCAATCCGTTCCAGGATTTTGCGCACTGCGCTGTGTCCCGCAATCCGGTCGGAGGGGATATAACGGTGCGCCTCTTCGCAGACAAAAAGGATCGGGCGTTGCGGTTCCTTGCGCGACCAAATCGCATAATCGAACACAAGCCGCGACAGCACGGCGACCACGGTGGAGCAAATGTCGGTCGGGATGCTGGACACATCAATGATCGAAATCGGCTTGCCATCCGACGGCAGGCGGAAGATTTTGGAAATGAAATCGGACATCGTATCGGCGACCAACATGCCGGAGAACATGAAGGAATAGCGCGGATCGCTTTTCAATTCCTCAATCTTGGTTTTCAGGCGCATGAACGGCGCGGTGTTTGACGCCTTGTTGAGCTTACCCATTTCAATCTGGATAATGCCCAGCAAATCGGAGAGCAAATAGGGCACGGGCGAATCAACGGTCAGCTTGCCCACGGTCTGCGCCACACGGCCCCGAGCGCGCGCGGCAAGCAGGCAGCGGGAAAGGATGTCCATATCCATTTGCCGGTCGTCGCCGGTGCTGGTGATGAACACTTCGCAATGTTCCTCAAAATTCATCAGCCAATAGGGCATGTCGAGATTGTTCGAATCGAACACTTGGCCATTGCCCTTGAACGCGGCGGAATACTCGCCGTGCGGGTCAACCATGACGATGTGCCCTTGCGGCGCAATGTCGCAAATCTTGTGCAGGATCAGCGCCAGCGAGGTCGATTTACCCGTACCGGTCGAACCCAAAAGCGCAAAGTGCTTGCCGAGAAATGCATCGACATACAGTGCGCCGCGAATGTCGCTGGTCGGGAACACGGTGCCGATTTCGATGTGCGCCCGCGAATCGGCGGCATAGACTTGCCGCATGTCGGTGGAGCTGACCGCGTAAATCTCGCTGCCCGGGATCGGGAAGCGGGTGACGCCGCGGCGGAAATTGTAAATGCGCCCTGTCAGGCGCTCTTCATCGCCCTCGCCCAGAAAGTCGATTTGCGCAACGATTGCTTCATTTGCGCCGCCCGATAATTTTTGGGTGCGGATATTGGCGATAATCCATTGCTTGCCGACGCGGATTTTGACTTGGCTGCCAACCTGTCCGGCCAGAGAAATGGCGGGATCGGGATCATGGACCAACCCGCTAATCAATTCTGGGTCCAACACCACGCGCGAGCCGGAACCGGCGATTTCGATGACATGCCCGATCAGAAAACGGCTTTGCCCGTTGTTCTTAACCTCGAAACCCTGCGATACTCCGCGGGCGGCTTGCGCGTCGGCAGGTTCCGCATTGTCCTTTGAAATGTTAAATCCGCGAATATCCATAGTTCTGCCAGACACGTTTTACTTACATTCTGGCATTACGCTTGGAAGGTAAAGATTTCCTTTACCAACCGGCGGCTTGGTAACGGTACTATTGCTATTGCAATCGGCGGAAGGCCCAACCGGCAATCCAGCCCAAGGCCAGTGAAATTGCTACCGCCAACAGGCCATATAGGACGCCGTAATTCTGCGCCGCCAGTTCCACGCCGCGCTCAAAGCCGGTTTTGCCAATGCGGATACGCCCCGTCGCGCTGGCCACCACGCGGCCGTTGGTGACGAGATAGGCGCGGGTCTTATACTGCCCCACCGGCACGCTGGCGGGCAAATCGATGCGCGCGCGGTAGAGCACTTTTTCGGTAATCTCGACTTGCCCCGGCCATTCGCGGAACAATCCTTGGCGTACCTTTAGGTCGGTCAGCCCGCTCTGGAAGCGGCCAAAATCGCCATCAATCGCGCCAATCGGCGAAAATGCCAAATTGTCGAGGCCGATTTGATAGATAAACGCATTCTTCCGCTCCAACATTTGTGGCAGCGGGCGGGTGGAGGCGACGCCGTAAAAGCCGGGGACCGAACGAAAATTGCGCGCCTCGGCATTGACCCAGATGCCCGCCACACGCTGCTTTTCGCGCACAGTGACGGAGTTCAATGGACCCTCCACCTCGACCACCATGTCGTATCGCCCGTCGGGCACGCGCCCGCCGGGATAGAGGATCGCGCCGAACAACAGCAATTGCTGCCCGGTAAAGCCCGACCGGATCTCCACCGTGCGTTGCGATACGTCGAGCACCAGCCGCGGTTGCCCATCGGCGGGTGCACCGCCTTGTGCGTGCGTCGGCGCGGCGACACAGAACAGCCACGCGGCCATGGCCCACGCCCAAGCCCTCATAAAGGCGACACCAGATAAATCTCATCCGGCTGCCACGTCAGGCCCAGCACCATGCGCAGCGCCACAAGCAGCACCATCCCCGACAATGCCAGCCGCAGATATTCGGGCCGCAACCGGTTGGCAAAGCGCGCGCCGATCTGCGCGCCCGTGACGCTGCCAACCAGCAGCAGGACGGACAGCACAATGTCCACCGCGCGCGTCGTCACGCTGTGCATCATCGTGGCGGCAATGGTGACGAACAGGATTTGGAACAGGCTGGTCCCCACCACCACTTGCGCGCCCATGCCAAGGATATACAGCATTGCGGGCACCATGATAAAGCCGCCGCCGACACCAAGCAGCATGGTCAGTATGCCCGTGATGAAGCCCAAAATCAGCGGCGCAAGCGGGCTGATATACAGGCCTGACCGATAAAAACGCCAACGCAGCGGCAGGATAGCGACCAAGGGATGATGGCGCCGTTTCTTGGCTGGCATGGGCCGTCCGGCGCGTGAGGCTTGCACCGCCTGCCAGCTTTCCTTCGCCATTGCGCCGCCAATGGTGCCGAGCATCAGGACATAGAGAATATTGATGACCGTATCGATCTGCCCCAGCAGCGTCAAAAGCTCAAATATCAACGCGCCAAAGCCAGTGCCAATCACCCCGCCAACGACCAGCACCATGCCCATGCGATAATCGACCCCGCCGCGCCCGGTGTAGGCCAGCACGCCCGACACGCTGGCCCCGGTAACCTGCGTCGAGGCACTGGCGGCGGCGACGGTGGGCGGGATGCCGTAGAAAATAAGCATAGGCGTCGTCAAAAATCCGCCGCCGACGCCGAACATCCCCGATAAGATGCCCACACCCATGCCCATCATGATAATGGTCAGGGCGTTGACGGACAAATTGGCAATGGGAAGATAGACGTCCATGGGGGCGGACTTTTCCTTGAATACTTTGACAGAGCGACCCTAACGCCAAGCCGCGCCGTGTTCCAAGGACTTTATGCAGTTTATGGTCAGGACCTATCAAATCCACCGTCGAGGTTTGAGGCCATTTGGCTGCTGACTAGTCGGGAAAGCGCAGGAATATGTCGATATTTCAAGATTTCGCGGGCGACGTCAGGAGCCAAATGGGTCAAATCCTTTCAGGACACCAAAATGGCTTCCATCTCGGGCAAATTGTGCCTTGCAAGATAAACCCTATCTCGCGGCGGCCCAATTCACCCGATATGATCGCCATTGCTTTAGTCCTGAGCGCCTGCCTTGGCAGGCAGTCGAAGGGCCTTGGCGGTGGATTTCATAGGTCCTGACCCTGAGCATTAAAAGCCGATGCTCAGCGTGATCGCGGGGCCGGATGCGGGCGCGGCCTCACCCGTGATGCGGAAACGCCAGCCGATTTGCCCTTGCACCTGCACCGCGCCGGGCGTTGCGGTCAGTTCGGCGACTGGGCCAATGTCCAGCCTGCCGGTTGCGC
>JBGSOJ010000331.1:0-24561 GCA_041739175.1 Sphingomonadaceae bacterium | reverse complement strand
CGGCCATATTTTTCTCCTTATGCGGCATCATTGCCCCATCAGAATAATTCTTGCAAAGCGGAATTGTCAGGGTGGCCCATGGAAGAGGCACCAAAGGTCAGAACTGGCGGACACGGTGGGATTCGAACCCACGATAGAGTCTCCCCTATACACACTTTCCAGGCGTGCGCCTTCGACCACTCGGCCACGTGTCCGCACTCATGCCATCAAAGGCCTGGATGGGGGCGGGTAACGCTTTTGCGGGGCGCGCGCAAGGGGGTGAATGCGCGCGTGGCGTTAATTGTGTCAGCCGCAAGCCGCAATCCGCGACGCCTGTCGGTTTATCGTTGGCGTAGGGTGCGGCTAAACGACCAGCCAGAACGCGAAACTAGCAAGGCCAAGCAACGGCAGCAATGTTAATCCCATTCCGGCGCCCCGCCATATATTGCTGGTCCCTTTGTCCATGCCGATCGCGTGCATAATGCGCGCGCCGATAAAGACACATCCTGTCGCCCACAGCCACGCTGGGCTGCCATGGGTCAGTTCAATCAATGCCAACAATATTAAGAACAACGGCGTGTTCTCGATAAAATTGGCGTGCGCGCGCATCCGCCGTTCCATCAGGACATCGCCGCCGTCCCCGATCAGGATTTTGGCCTTCATCCGCACGCTGACGCAGCGATTGAAATGCCAGATATGCAATAAAGTTGCGGCGGCGGTCATCGTGAGGGCGATCGGCACTGACATGGGAAAGTCTCCGTTATGGCAAGTACAAGGTCGCTATCGCGCCTTGCCAGGGCGTGCAATGAAAAAGCCCGACGCTGAACACGCCGGGCTTTTATTAATTATTGATTGGTGTTTCTAACCCGCCCTTAAAGGACAAAGTCACCCGCGACCAGGTTGATCGTGCCAGTCAAGGCAATCGCCAGATCCGCCACGCCGTCGCCGTTCACATCGCCGGTGATCAGCGTTACGCCGTTGGATTGCACATAGCGCAATTCGCCCGCGACGCCGGAGAACGCCGATGCGCCGATGAAGGTGAAGCGTTGATCGGCGGCAACCAAGGTGTTTGCATCAATATCGGCAAGGCGGATGCGGTCCTGACCCTGCACAAAGTCCTGAATGCGGTCAGCAGTGGCATTTGTCAGGCCGGCAAAGTCGCCCTCGTCGAACCAGAAGCTGTCGTTGCCGGTACCGCCGTTGAACACATCGCGACCTGCACCGCCATAGAGGTTGTCGTTGCCCGCGCCGCCTTGCAAGCTGTCGTCGCCGGCATCTCCATAGAGCGTATCGTTTTGATCCTCACCGCGCAGCGTGTCGTTGCCCAAGCCGCCATGGATCGTGTCGATGCCGACGCCGCCGAAGATCAAATCGTTGCCGTCGCCGCCGTCCAGAATGTCGGAGCCGATTTCGCCGCGAATGGTGTCATTGCCCGCGCCGCCAAGGATGCTGTCATTGCCATTGCGGCCGTAAAGCGTGTCGTCGCCATTGCCGCCTTCGATGGTATCCGACGAGCCGCTGCCGAAGATGGTGTCGTTGCCGTCCATGCCGAACAGGCTGGCGGGGCCAATCCCGGCAAAGATGCTGTTGTCCAGCGCGTTGCCGGTGCCAATTGTTGCTGGACCTTGCAAACGCAGGATCTCAACATTGGCCGCCAAAGTGTGGTTGACGGTGGCGCGGACTTCATCGGTGCCGCCTGCGGCCAACTCGGTCACGATTTCGCCCACGGCATCGACGAAGTAAATGTCATTGCCAGCGCCGCCGCGCATGTCATCAAGACCTGCACCGCCGTAAAGGACATCATTGCCGTCGCCGCCGATCAGGATATCGTTATCGTCGAGGCCATAGAGACGGTCGTCGCCTGCGAGACCATCGATCCGGTCACGGCCCGGCGTGCCGCGCAGGACATCTGCGCCCGGCGTCGCGCCCGGCACTTCGTTGGCACCAAAGCTCAACCGGACCAAAACGCCATCATGGTCGGAGTTGGCCGCCCCGCCGATGGTGTTGAAATGTACGATGTCGAACTCCGACGCACCTGCAAGGCCTTGTGATACCAAGATGTGGTCGAGTTGTTGCGCATTGCCCTCAAAGACATAGCTATACCGCTCGCTAGGATCGAGCAGATAGGTGAGGTTGGTCAGGACAACATCGTTGCCCGGCGTGATCGAACCGCCCGAGAGGTCGAGTTCACCGGTCAGCACGCCCAGTGGCTCCTCAAACTGGAAGTCGTTCAAATCGCCCGCCACCACGATATTGGCATTGGGATCAAGCGCCAGCAGACCATCAATATAATCGTTGACGGCATCGGCTTGTTCAACGCGCGACCCTTCGCCCGCGTTCGTTGGCGGCTGGTTGGAACCGGTCAGCGGATCGGAGCCGTTCTTCGATGTCCAATGGTTGCCGATCACCGTTACATCGGTCATCGTCGGCAGGAAGGTGAAGGTGCCAACCAAAGGCAGACGCGAGTTGTAGAACGGGTTTAGCACATTGGTTGCTTGGTCCACGGGATCGACAACGCTGGTCAGGCTGGTCTCATCAAAATCGACGCGGTCGAGGCGATAGAGGAAAGTAACGCGGATGTTACCCCCCGGCTCGCCGCCATTGCGGTCATCGGTAATGAGCGTGTTATCGACATAGCCATATTGCACACCGCTTTCGGCGAAAATGGCATCGACCATCATTTGCAGCGTCATGCTGGCCGAAACCGTGCTGCTGTTGGTCGCGCCGTCATTGTCCTGAATTTCGGTCAGCACGATGACATCGGATGTGCCCATGTTGTAGATCAAGTCCTGCGCCAACAGATCAAACCGCGTCGCGCCGTCGGACGGGTCGAGGTTTTCGGTGTTGTAGCTGGCAATCGTCATTTGCGTTGCGGTGCCCAAGAGGACCGTATTTTCCGCCGTGATCGTGGGGGTCGAGGTGACCACCAAATTTTGCGTTGCAATCACTTCATACACGCCAACGCCATAGCCGACAACGCCGGTGATGCTGGCAAAGCCCGTGCCGAAGTCCACGCCAACGGGCGCGGCTGAACCGACCGTGGTGTTCGTCTGGATTTGGATACGCTCCGGGTTGAAATCGCTGCCCGCGCCCGTGTTGGTCGCGGTGGTGTTGCCGGTGAAGGTGCCGTCAATGACAACATGGCCAAGGTCCGAGACATTGGTCGCATCCACATTGCCCGCGCCATCGGTGGCGACGACATAAAATTCATTGAAACTGTTCGCGGAGGTCAACGCGACGGGGTTTTCCACCGTGACCCGCATCCCTTCGATCGATTCCCAGAAATCAATGCCATCGGTTGTGGGATCGAAGCTGGTGAGGCCATCGTCATCGATATGCTGCGTCGGGCGAGCCACGCCATTGGGGCCAAGGATGACCGCGGTGGGCAGGGCAACGCTGGGCGCGGTGACGGTGATTGTCGTCGGGCTTTGCAATTGCGTCACGGTCAGGCGGCTCGACACATTGCCTTGCAGGAATTCAGAGACGGTCGCGGTGATGTTGATTGCATTGCCCACCGACACCGTCGGCGCGGTGCTGGTGAACACAAAAATCGCGTCCGACGTGGCGGCGTTGCCGTCGCCGGTGGCGTCTTGCAGGTAGAAGCCGTTCGAGGTCAAAGCCGTGACCACGCCGCTGGTGGTGACTTCCTGACCCAAAAATGCCGAGGTGTGGCCTGCGCCTTGAATGTCGTAAATGCCGATGGTCAGCACATCGTCATTGGTAATGGTGCCAATGCCGATATCATCGCTGATTTCTGCGCCGCCTGTGGCGTTGGAGAGCACGACATTGAAGGTTTCGCTGGCCTCGCCTGTGGTATCGCCAGCGACTTGCACGGTGATGGTTTGCGTCGTGACACCATCGGCAAAGGTCAAGGTGCCCGATGGCACGCTGGCCAAATCGGCGGCGTTTGCGGCGGTGATGCCGGTGCCGAAGTCAAGCGCATAGTCCACCGTCACGCTGCCCGCGCTGAACGGTCCGCGCGACACGGTGAAGGTCATGGTCGTCGTGCCGCTGTTGCCTTCAACCACCGCGACATTATTGATCGACAGATTGCCGTTGCCCGATGGTGGGATCAGGGTTTGGCCGCTGTTCAGGCTACCCTCGCTGCTGGCGATGGGGCCGGTCCAGGTGAAGTCTTCACCCGTAAAGCCGGTGCCGACGCGTTGCAGCGTCAGGCCGCCTGCTTCCGAACCGGTTTGCGAGACGCCGATATCGACGCTGGTCACGCCGACGGCGGGGCCATTGGTCGCGGTCATCACGCCGCCGTAGCTGATGAACTCGACCAGATTGCCGTTGTTGTCGATCAGCGCGATGCCGTCGGGATCGCCGTTTTGAATATCGGCGCGTGGGAACCACAATGCGCCATAGCCTTCGCCTTCGTCATCGATGATACCGCTTAGCGCGACCGTGGCATAGCTTGCGCCGCCATTGCCATTGTACAGCACAACCGACCAACCCGACAGGTTCATGCCGGCAAGACCGGCAATCTCGAACCCTTCGTTCGCGTCGATGCCCGCGTTGTTGTAGTGGATTTCGTTGATGAACGCCGCGCCGGTGACGCCGGGCGCGCTATCGTCGTTGGTGATGGTGCCGGTGCCGTTGGCGTCGGCAAGCGTTGCGCCGCCGGTGGGGTTCGACAAAGTGACCGAAAGCGTTTCGTCCGCCTCAATCGTCATGTCACCAACGATGGGGAAGGAGATCGTCTGGCTGGTCACGCCATCGGCAAAGTTCAATGTGCCGCTGGTCGGATAGCCTGCACCAAGGTCAAGCGCATTGGCGCTGCCCAAGGTCATGGCCCAGTTCACCGCAACCGCGCCCGCGCTGCCGCCGCTGCGCGTGACGGTGAAGGTCAGGTTGCTGACGCCGGTGTTGCCTTCAGTGACCGTGACATCGTTGATCGAGAACGCGCCGGGTCCGGGCACGCCGCCGCCGCCAAAGGATTGGCCATTGTTCACCGCACCGGCGGTGCTGGTGGTGCCAAGCTCCCATGTGAAATCTTCATATTCCGAACCAGTGCCGGTCAGGTGGATTGACGAAGAAAGCGGCGCGGAGCCCGGCTCGCTGACACCGACATCGACGCTGGTCATGCCATTGGCGGGGCCACCGACGGCGGTAAGCGTGCCTTCGTAGCTCAAAAACTGGATGACGGTTCCGCTTGCGTTGACCAAAGCAATGCCGTCGGGTGCGCCGTTTTGCAGGCCCAAAGTCGCGAAGGTCAACGCGCCAAAACCGCTTGCGCCTTCATTGTCGATGACGCCGGTGAGCGCGATCGTTGCATAAGAAGCGCCGCCCGCGCCGTTATAAAGCACCAATGACCAACCGGTTAAATCCGTGCCAGCAGGGCCCGCGATTTCAACAAATTCGCCTGCATCGGCGCCGTCATTGTCATAGTGAAATTCATTGATGAAAACGGTGGTCATGGATGCGCTCCCTGCGGCCGCAATGCTTTGGCGGCGATTGTGAATGAAAATCGCGCAGGGATCATCCCCGCGAGGCTTTGGCTGTTTAAGCGCACCTATGGCAGGTGCCGATGACATCTGTGTGGCACAATTAGGCCATGGCCGATGCCGTCAAAACAAACGACGCCCGCCCCAATGGGCAAGCGTCGCGTAGTATAGGCAAGGGCCCGAAAGGTCACGCATAAGGCGGCCATTCCGGGCCCTAACAAGGCAAATTATTAGGGCGCAGCGACGGTGAATTGGAAATCGCCAGCGGCCATTTCGATGATGCCGGTCAAGCGAACGGCGTAATCGGCGGCCATGTCACCATCGGCATCGATGAAGATCATCGTGTTCGGGCCAGCGGCCTGATAGCGGACTTCGCCAGCGGCACCCGAGAACGCGGCGTTGCCGATGAAATTGCCAACAAAGTCGAATGACAAGACATCGCCATCGGCTTGGCTAAAGTCGCGGACCCAATCGGCGGTGCCGAGTGTCAGGCCTGCGAAATCACCAGTGGCGAATGCAAAGGTATCGGCATCTGCTCCGCCGAACATGATGTCACGGCCTGCACCACCGGTGATCATGTCCATGCCAGCATCGCCGCGCAGGGTGTCGTTGCCCATCCCGCCGTTGATCGTGTCGGCACCGGCGCCGCCATAAACGAGGTCGTTGCCTGCGCCAGCGTCGATGATATTGTCCAGAGCATTGCCGCGCAGGGTGTTGTTAAGGGTGCTACCGGTCAGGTTGGTAGCAGTGCCTTGCAAACGGGCGTTTTCAACATTGGCAAAGCCAGCCGATGACAAGTCGATGTCGAAGATCGAACGCACTTCGTCGATGCCTTCGCCAGCATTTTCTTCGACAATGTCGCCTGCGTCATCGATCGCGTAAATGTCATTGCCAGCGCCGCCGATCAGGATATCCGCGCCGCGCATACCTTGCAGGACATCATTGCCAGCGCCACCGTCAACCGTATCATCGCCCCAAAGCGCGCGAATGACATCGTTGCCGTCGAGGCCATTGATGATGTCGATGCCGTAGGTGCCTTCAAAGTCGATGTCGTCGCCTGCGGTTGCGTCAAAGCTATACTGACCGGGGCCGTCGTAAGTCATGCCGGTGTTGTTTGCACCAAAAGTACCTGCGGCAGATGCGGCCCAAGTGAAATCGGCGCTGTCGCTGCCGGTGCCAGTCAGTTGAACCGATTGGCCAAGGGGCGTGGTGTTCGTCTGCGAAACGCCAATGTTGACACTGGTCAAACCAGCGGCAGGTCCGTTCGACGCGGTGGCAATGCCCTCATAGCTGATGAATTGCACGACATTGCCATAAGGATCGACCAATGCAATGGCATCATTGCCGCCGTTTTGGATACCATCGGCGCGATAGGTTATCACGAAAACGCCTTGCCCGCCGCCCAAATTGGTTGCCATGCCATCGAGCACGCGCGTGTTATAAACGGTTGCCGCACCAGGCGTTGAGCCGTTGTACAAAACAACCGACCAACCGGTTAGATCGGTGTTTTCAGGGGCCATAATTTCGATGGCTTCGCCAGAGTCCGTGCCGACCACGTCATAGGTAATCTCGCTGATAAATACGATGCTCATAAATTCTTCCTTTCGCTCCAAAATCGACCGATGGCTGGCTACCCATATACGGACATGCGGCTATTGTTGCCGATTCGCGGCAGCCTTCGATGGCGTCTGTTTGCCCGAAGTGCGTGACAGATATATGGCAAAGCGAAATGCTGACCGGTGCGTTTACCAATGATTACATGGCGCAAGGTAAGGCGTAGACGCCGAATGCGCGCGTATCGCGTCTTGCATTGCCCGCAAAAATGCGTATAGGCGTCGCTTCACTTGCCGACAGGGTGACAACCGACCGCTGACAATATCCGCTTGTCAGAAGGATGGGTTAGCGCTGAAAGCCGCGTAAATACTACTTTTTTTGAAATGGAATAGGTGCCGAGATGGCTGTCCCCAAAAGGAAAACCACCCCTTCGAAGCGCGGTATGCGCCGCAGCCACGATTCGCTGACCCCCGATGCGTTCCAAGAATGCTCGAATTGCGGTGAATTGAAGCGCCCACATCACTTGTGCAATGCGTGCGGCCATTATAATGGCCGTGAAGTGCTGGAAGTCAGCCTCTAATCTGCTGCGATTAACCGGGAGACTGCCGTGACCATCGAACCGCGTATCGCCATTGACGCGATGGGCGGGGATGAGGGCGTGTCCGTAATGATCGCGGGCGCGGCGCTGGCGCGACGTCGGCATGAGCGGTTCCGGTTCATTCTGTTTGGCAATGCGGCGCAGATTGCGGCGGCGCTCGACAATCACCCCAATCTGCGCGCGGCCTCCGAAATCGTGCATTGCGACGATGTCGTCACCAATGACGACAAACCAAGCCAAGCGATCCGCAAGAAGAAAAGCTCGATGGCGATGGCGATTAACGCCGTGAAATCGGGCGAGGCGCAGGCAGCCGTCAGTGGTGGCAATACCGGTGCGTTGATGGCCATGTCCAAATTAAGCCTACGCACGATGAAGGGTATTGATCGTCCGGCGCTTACGGGACTTATTCCAACGCGAAGCGACTTTTATGTCGCCATGCTCGATTTGGGCGCAAACACAGAATGTGACGCGCGCAACTTAGTCCAATTCGCAGTGATGGGTGCGGCCTATTCGCGGCTTTTATATGGCGAGGCACAGCCAAGTGTGGCGTTGCTGAATATCGGTACAGAAGATCAAAAGGGTACCGAATCCATCCGTGAAGCGGCACAATATCTGCGCGATCACAATGGGCTGTCGATGGATTTCCAAGGCTATATTGAGGCTGACAAAATCGCGCGCGGCGATATTCGCGTCGTCGTGTCAGATGGTTTTTCCGGCAACGTGGCGTTGAAAGCGATTGAAGGGACAGCGCGTTTTGTGACCGATTTGCTGAAAGACGCCTTCCGCTCCTCGATCCGGTCGATGATAGGCTATCGGATTTCGCAACCCGCGACCGAGTTGTTGCGGCACCGGTTGGACCCCAACAACTATAATGGCGCGGTGATGATGGGCCTCAATGGCGTCGTCGTCAAAAGCCACGGCAGCGCGGATGCCAAGGGTGTGGCCAATGCGGTCGCGGTGGCCGCGCGGCTTGTCGAGGAAGATATTACCAGCCGCATTGCCCGCGATCTGGAGCAGATGGGTATGCCCACGGCTCCGACAACCGGCGCGGCCCAAAGAGAAGATGCGGCATGACCGAAATACTGCGTAGCGTGATTAAGGGCACGGGTTCTGCCTTGCCGCGGACAGTGGTGCTCAACGCCGAACTCGCCGCGCGGGTGGATACCAGCGACGAATGGATTGTGGAGCGCACCGGCATCCGGCAACGCTACATCGCCGAGGCGGACGAAACGACCGCCTCGCTTGGCACCGCCGCGGCGCGCGCGGCGCTGGACGATGCCGGACTAACCGGCAAAGACGTCGATCTCATCATCCTCGCCACCGCGACGCCCGACCAAACCTTCCCCGCCAGCGCGACGCTTATTCAACAGGAATTGGGCGCGAATGGCGGTGTTGCGTTTGATGTCGCGGCGGTCTGCTCCGGCTTTCTTTACGCGCTCACCGTCGCGGACAGCATGATCCGGGCGGGCAATGCCAAGACCGCCTTGGTCATCGGCGCGGAGACATTTAGCCGCATTCTCGATTGGGAGGATCGCGGCACCTGCGTCCTGTTTGGCGACGGTGCAGGCGCAGTGGTGATGCAGGGCGAAGTGGGCGCGGCGGGCGTGCTGGCCACCGCGCTGCATTCTGATGGCGCGTATAACGACATGCTCTATGTCGATGGTGGGCCAAGCACCACGGGCACTGTCGGCAAATTGCGGATGAAGGGGCGTGAAGTGTTCCGCCATGCCGTCACCAATTTGGCGCAAGTGATGACAGAAGTGCTAGGCACTGCGGGCGTCACCGCCGCCGATGTTGACTGGCTGGTCCCGCATCAGGCGAACATGCGGATTTTGGATGCTACGGCAAAGAAATTGGGCCTCGACCCTGCCCGCGTTATCGTGACGGTGGACCAGCACGCCAACACCTCGGCGGCGTCTGTGCCCCTTGCGCTGGATGTGGCGCGCAAGGATGGTCGGATAAAGGCGGGCGATCTTATCGTTTTGGAGGCGATGGGCGGCGGCTTTACTTGGGGCGCGGCCGTTATAAAAATGTAATTTCGCTCGGCGAACCAATTCTTGGTTGCATTGCGCGGCGTTTCGCCCAAATTGTCATCTATGCTGCGCCAATATCAACTCGTTGAAAAAGTCATGGACTATGCGCCGGACGCCGATGAGGATCGGCTGAACCGCGCCTATGTGTTCACGGTGCAGCGCCATGGCAGCCAAAAACGCGCCAGCGGTGACCCCTATTTCAGCCACCCGATTCAGGTTGCGGGTCTGATGACCGACTTGAAATTGGATGAGGAAACCATCATCACCGCGTTGCTCCACGACACGGTGGAGGATACGCTGACCACGGTTGAGGAAATCGAGCAGAAATTCGGGGCGGAGGTCGCGCGGTTGGTCGATGGCGTGACCAAGCTGTCCAAAATTGAGGCGCAAAGCGACAATGAACGCGCGGCGGAGAATTTGCGCAAATTCCTGCTCGCCATTTCGGACGACATTCGGGTTTTGCTCGTCAAACTTGCCGACCGGTTGCACAATATGCGCACGCTGCATTACATCGCCAAGCCGGAAAAGCGGCGGCGGATTGCGCGCGAGACAATGGAAATCTACGCGCCCTTGGCAGAACGCGTCGGCATGTATGAATATATGCGCGAAATGCAGATGCTTGCGTTCCAGGAGTTGGAGCCGGAGGCGTATCGCACCATCACCGACCGGCTCACCCAAATCCGCGAGGGTGGTGAGGGCAAGTTGGAGGAAATCAGCGCCGCAATTGAGCGTGAACTCGCCTCCCACGGCGTCGATGCGCGGGTGTCGGGGCGTGAAAAACACCCCTATTCGATTTGGAAAAAGATGCAGGAACGGCATGTTCAATTTGAACAATTGTCCGACATCATCGCGTTTCGGATCGTCACCCAATCGGTTGAGGATTGCTACCGTGCGCTGGGTCTGCTGCACCGGCGGTGGAAAATGGTGCCGGGGCGGTTTAAGGATTATATCTCCACACCCAAACGCAATGGCTACAAATCGCTACATACCACCATCCTATTTGGCCAGTCGATGCGGGTGGAGGTGCAAATCCGGGATGAGGCCATGCATCAAGCGTCCGAATTCGGTCTTGCCGCGCATTGGGGCTATAAACAAAAGGATAGGCCGGACGGGCAAGCGGGCTGGATCCGCGACCTTATCGAAATTCTCGACACCGCGCACGATGCCGAGGAGGTGCTCGAACACACCCGCATGGCGATGTATCAGGACCGGATTTTCGCCTTCACGCCAAAGGGCAGCTTGCAACAATTGCCGAAGGGCGCGACGCCGGTGGACTTTGCCTATGCGGTGCACACGGACCTAGGCAGCCGTTGCGTCGGCGCGAAGATTAATGGCCGCCATGTCCCGCTTGGCACGCCGCTGGCCAATGGCGACATGGTAGAAATCCTAAAAAGCGACGGCCAAGTGCCGCAACCCGCTTGGCTCAATTTTGTGGTGACGGCAAAGGCACGCGCCGCCATCCGCCGCTATGTCCGCGCCAAGGAGCGCAGCGAGCAAGTCGCGATGGGGCAGGCAATGTTCGACGAAATCGCCAGCCGCCTGCCCGTGAAAATCGGCGCGAAGGCAATGAAGGACGCGCTGCAGCGGCTGACCATTGATAATCAGGACGATTTGATGGTCGCCATTGCCACGCGGCGGGTTGGCGATACGCAGCTTATGCGCGCATTGATGCCCGGGCATGACAATGACGCCATCGCGCGCGATTATCCAAGCCAGGATCATGCGGTGTCGATTGAAGGTCTGACTGCGGGCGTGGCGTTTATCCTTTCGGAATGCTGCCACCCCGTGCCCGGCGACCGCATCGTTGGTCTGCGCCGCGCGGGCTTGCCGGTGGAAGTGCATACAATTGAATGCAACAGCCTAGCCAACACCGGGGCCAATGACGACGATGTCGATTGGATCGATCTCAGTTGGGGCGAAGGTGCCGATGGCGGCGCGGCGCGGCTGCGCGTGATTGTCCACAACCGCCCCGGCACATTGGCCGAAATGGCGGGGATTTTCGGCTTTCACAAGGCCAACATCGTCAATCTGCGGATGAGCAACCGCGATGGCCCGTTCCATACCTATGACGCCGATATTGAGGTGCACGATTTGGCGCATTTGATGCGGATATTGTCGGCCCTGCGCGCCTCCGACGCCGTGGCGCAGGCGGAGCGGATCTATGCCAAGCCCGTGCTGCCTCCCGAAATGGAGCCCGAACTACCCGCGCAGGCGGCGGAATAACACCGCTTATTCCGCGCCGGAATTGATAATCAGGATATCCAAATCGCGCGTTGGTTCAAAATTGGTGCGGCGCACCTCAAATTGCGTGGGTGAAATTTTGGTAACGGGGCCATCCATGCAGAAACTGACCAGATTGGTGGGCGCCCCTTTGTCCACCACCAACCGGAAATCGGCAATCGGCCCCGACCAATTCGCGCCCGATTTCAGCACATAGCCCAGCCACGTCTCGCTTAAGCCCCAACGTTGCTCCTCGCTTCCGCCCATCACTTTTTTGTCGAAACCGGCGAGGAAATTGGCGTCGACGCAATATCTGTCTTGGTAATCGGTCAGGATTTCCGGCATTTCCTGCCGTATAGTCGGCATCAAACTGCCGCCGACGGAGCCGCCTACAACCGGCGTGTAGCTATGCTCGACCGATATTGTCTGCCCCGCGGGAAAGACTTGGCGGCGGGTCACATGCGTCACCGCCTGCCAATTGGGATGATAGGTGGAACTGTCCTTGTCAAAACGCAGCACCCCGCGCCGCGCCAAATCGGCCAGATCAAAAGGTGGCAGGGCGGCGATTTTTTGCAATATCGCGTCATCCTCATACCAATAGAGCGGCCAACCGCGCCGGCCAAGGGCATCGCCCACGGGTTTGCCATTGGCCTCTGCCTGCGTGATAATGTCAAACGGCACCAGTTCGCCATTGACGCGGGTTTGGAAATTGAGGGTGGACCAGTCGCTCGCAGTGTCCATCAACCCGCCGTCGGGATAGCGATCAGGTTGCGGCGGCAAGGGGAAGCTGACCAAAGTTTCGATGTCCTGATCGCTGACATTGGTGAAACGATATTGCACCCGCACGTGCTGCGCCGAGATGTACAAGTCTTCGCTGTCCAGCGTGATGGCATCGCTGCGTTTCAGCACCAGTCCGCCCAATGCGATTTCCGCCTCGCTGTCGTTGGCGGCAATCGGCGCGGCTATGGCGAGCATCGCGGCGGCGGCCAGCGTGGATGCAAAGGCGAATTTCATAAGCGGCGTCCTTTCGGCGTGGGCGTCTCCCTTGGTTACATCCGCCGCGCGGGACGTCAAGCGGTGGTGCATTCCCGGTCGCATTGTGCCATGGCGGCGGTCATGGAAAACAGCACACAGTATGACGCCATCATCCTTGGCGCGGGCGGGGCAGGGATGTTCTGCGCGGCGGAGGCCGGAAAGCGCGGGCGGCGGGTCGCCCTTATCGATCACAATGAGACGCCGGGGCGCAAAATCTTGATCAGCGGCGGCGGGCGGTGCAATTTCACCAACGTTCGGGCCAGCGCGGCGCAATACCTCTCGCAAAACCCGCATTTTGCGAAGTCGGCATTGGGGCGGTATTCCCCCGCCGATTTCATCGCCTTGGTCGATAGTTACGGCATCGCGCACCATGAAAAAACCCTCGGCCAATTGTTCTGCGACGGCAGCGCACGGCAGATTGTTGATATGCTGGTCGAGGAATGCGCGCGGGCTAAGGCGGCGGGCGGCGCGGTCGAGTGGCACATGGGCGCTGGCGTGCGCGAGGTTCGGCATGATGGCGCAAACTTCATCGTGCGGACCGAGCGGGCGGAATTATCCGCGCCGTCGTTGGTGGTTGCCACCGGCGGGCCTTCTATTCCGAAAATGGGCGCGACAGGGTTCGCCTACGAACTCGCCCGCCAATTCGGGCTTAAGGTCGTGCAGCCGCGCCCGGCGCTTGTGCCGCTGACCTTGGGCGGGGACGATGTAATGTTGCGCGAACTGTCCGGCATTTCCGCCGATGTGGTGGCGAGCACCGGAACCGGTAAGGCCCGCACGTCCTTTGCCGAGGCTGCGCTCCTCACCCATCGCGGCCTTTCGGGTCCGGCGATTTTGCAGGTGAGTTCCTATTGGTTCCCCGGCGATGATGTGCGGCTGAATTTCCTGCCCGAAATCGACACCGCCGAGGCGTTGTTGGCGGCCAAGCGCGAAACCCCGCGCGCGACGTTGCAAGCCTTCTTGCGCGCGCATCTCTCCGCCCGCTTGGCCGAAATGTTGGCGGAGCGGTTGGGCGCGGAATTGGGCCTCATCGGCAACCTCGCCGACACGCCGGATAAGGCGTTGCGCGCGGCGGCGGCGCGGCTTTCCGATTGGGTGTTCACCCCCAACGGGACGGAGGGCTTTGCGAAAGCCGAAGTCACCATCGGCGGCGTCTCCACCACGGAACTCAGCCAACAAACGATGGAAGCCAAGCGCGTGGGCGGATTGTATTTCATCGGGGAGGCGGTGGACGTCACCGGCTGGCTAGGCGGCTACAACTTCCAATGGGCCTGGGCGAGTGCCGCAGCGGCGGGGCGGGCGATTTAGGGGGGGGGCGTAACCTTTGGCCGGAAAAAGCAATTTGCGGTTGCGTGTGGCGGTGGCTTGGCGGTATCTAGCGAGGAACGGATTCGCCAATCAAGAGAGGTGCTTGCAAATGACACGAAGCAAAATTTGGCGCGTGCTGATGATCGGGGCGGTTTTGGTAGCGGGAGGTGCGGGATCAGCGGCTGCGCAAACCGTCAAAAATCCTGCGCCCAAAGAAGCGCGCGCGCCGGCGCAGTCCAAGACGTGCCCCGATGGCCGAACCATTCCCGCGAATCAGGCCTGCCCACCACCGCCACCCTTAACCTCCCGCTGCCCGGGCAAGATTGTGGTTCCGTATCAGGCGCTTTGCCCTGCGGCCAATGCCCCTCTTCCGCCGCAACCTGATGCCGCTAAACCGCTCTCACCCAAAGGCAACCCCGGTAATTGGGTGCCGCAAAGCGCTTATCCGCGCGACGCTCTTCGTGATAATATTGAGGGCATGGTTGGCTTTACTTTGGTCGTGGGCCCCGATGGCAGACCGACGCAATGCCGCATAAGCAGCAGCAGCGGCAATGACTCGCTCGATTGGGGCGCGTGCGAGAGCCTTATGCGGCGCGCAAGGTTCAACCCTGCGATCGACGCCGACGGTAAACCTGTGGTCGGCACCTATACCAACCGTGTGCGCTGGGCCATTTCAAAAAGTGACGGCGGGACTTATGATGGCAGCGAGCGCGCCCCTTTCGCTGAACGCATGTTTGGAGATTTTACAAGGCGCGGTGTACCAATGAGCGCCGGTGTGACGGTGGTGCAAATCTTTGGCGCTGACGGTGTGAGCGAATCGTGCAATGTGTCGGCAAAACTGTCGGAGGACGGGCGTGATTTGCCTGTGCCGGACAATGCCGAAGCCACGCTTTGCGCCAAGTCGATTAAGCCCTTGCCCGATGCGAATGGCAACCCGGCGCGCACAAGACTTGAATTTACCTTTGTGGTCAAAAGCGAAATCGCGCCAGAATGAGCCGTGCCGACTGCCTTAGCCAAACGAGGGACGAGAGATGATTGTATCTATGCGATTGGTGATAGTGGCGTTTTCGCTGGCCTTGAGTGCGCCTGCTTTTGGACAGATTGCGCCAATCATCGACGTACCGCCGGGATGGGTGCCGGTGGCTATGAAACAATGTCCGCCCCATTCGATCGACGCAGTCGTTCCGGAGACAATGCCCTGCGTTCCGTCGCCGACCAAGCGGTGCGCGGACAAAATTGTCGTGCTGGTGGAGGCGGCCTGTCCGGAACCCGGCGTCCCGTGGCCGGCGATGCCCCAAGCAGCGACGCGTTTGAAGGTTAAGGGCGATCCGGCATCATGGGTGCCACCAAGCGCTTATCCGCGCGACGCCTTGGGCAGCGGGATTGAGGGTACGGTCGGCTTTACGTTGGTCGTCGGCCCGGATGGTAAACCAGCGCAATGCCGGGTTACGATGAGCAGCGGCAATGACTCATTGGATTGGGGTGCGTGCGAAAGTCTGATGCGCCGCGCCGCGTTTGATCCGGCAAAAGATGCCAATGGGCAACCGATTGCGGCGTCGTACAGCAACCGCGTGCGTTGGGTCATTCCAGAAGGCTCAAGGCGGCCATCGCTTGTCGCCCTCTATCGCGACGGTCAAACGAAACCCTATTCCGCGACTGTGATTATGGACGTCACCGTCAATGCCGATGGCAGCATTGCATCGTGTGAATTTGACGCCGACCGCAATACTGATCGGCCCGATGCAGTCCTAAAGGATGAAGACCGCGCGCGGGAGTGCGCACGGCCGGTAAAGCCCTTACTCGACGCGAGCGGAAAACCGGTCAAATCACGCTTTCGCCTGACCATTGAAACCAGTGGCGAAATTGTGGGCGAAGAGGATACACCGGCCGTTAACCAAAAACCGGCTAAACCGATACGGACTAGACGTCCGTCGGCGTAACGCTTATGTGCGGCGTGGTCAAAATGGAATAACGCGCGCCTTTATGCAAATGAAATTGGTCCTTTATGTGCTTGCCTTGCTCACCGGCGTGACCGGTGGGGCGGAGGCGCGCGCACATTTTGGGCAGGGGAATGCCGCCGCGCTGACGCAAATCGGGGCGATATTGGAGGCTTCGGAGGCTGCGCCATTGGCCGCGCCCGGCGGTTTGGCGTTGGCGGAACTCCCCGCCAATGTGTTGGTCCTGCCTGCTGCCGCCCTGCCGCAAGCCGACTTTGCGCCCGCCCCAAAGCCGCTAACCCCCGCTACTACGCCGATCATCCGGCACGATTCCGCCGCCGAATAGGCCGCACCCCCGCGCCGCTTCAAACAAGCGCGCTTCCAAAACACCCCCATTTCCGTCGCTCCCGCCCGCCCATTGGCGCGCCAAGCGGCCATATATATCATAGGAATACCCATATGCTCGGCACACTCGCCAAATCCTTGTTCGGTTCGTCGAACGACCGTTATGTCAAAACCCTGCGCAAGACCGTGGAAAAAATCAACGCGCTGGAGCCGCAGATGCAGGCGCTTTCCGACGACGAATTGCGCGGGCAAACCGACGCCTTCCGCGCGCGATTGGCCGATGGCGCAAAGCTCGACGACCTGCTCCCCGAAGCCTTCGCTGTGGTGCGCGAGGCGTCGGTCCGCGTGTTCGGGATGCGGCATTTCGATGTGCAGATGGTCGGCGGCATTGTCCTCCACCGCGGCGAAATTGCGGAAATGAAAACGGGGGAGGGTAAGACCCTCGTCGCCACGCTGGCCACCTACCTCAACGCGCTTGAGGGCAAGGGCGTGCATGTCGTGACCGTCAACGATTACCTCGCCCGCCGCGATGCGGAAGAGATGGGCAAATTGTATAGCTTTTTGGGCATGACCACCGGCGTTATCGTGCCCAATTTGCGCGAGGAAGAGCGCCGCCATGCTTATGCGTGCGACATTACCTATGCGACCAACAACGAACTGGGCTTCGATTACCTGCGCGACAATATGAAGTTTGAACGCGCGCAAATGGTGCACCGCCCGTTCAATTACGCCATTGTTGATGAGGTCGACTCTATCCTGATTGACGAAGCGCGCACGCCGCTGATCATCTCCGGCCCGACGGATGATAAATCCGAGCTCTATGTCGCAATGGACGCCATTGTCGCGCAATTGTCGGAGGAGGATTATGAAAAAGACGAAAAGGCGCGCAGCGTCCTTTTGACCGAAGACGGCACCGAAAAGGCCGAGCGGTTGTTGGAGGATGCGGGGCTCCTGGTTGGCACCAACCTCTATGACATTGAAAATACGCAAGTTGTGCATCACCTTGATCAGGCCTTGCGCGCACGCACGATGTTTAAGCGCGACACCGATTATATCGTGAAGGACGGCAAGATTGTCATCATTGACGAATTTACCGGCCGCATGATGGATGGCCGCCGCTGGTCAAACGGCCTGCATCAGGCGGTTGAGGCGAAAGAAGGCGTGAAGATTGAGCCGGAGAACCAAACGCTCGCCACCATCACCTTCCAAAATTACTTCCGTATGTATCCGAAAATTTCCGGCATGACCGGTACGGCGGCAACCGAGGCGCCCGAGTTCTTCTCGATCTATAAGCTCAATGTGGTCGAAATCCCCACCAACGTGCCGGTGATGCGCGTGGATGAGGAGGACCAGTTCTACAAAAACACCACCGACAAATTCGGCGCGATTGCCAAGGCAATTAAGGAAAAGCAGGACGCGGGGCAGCCGGTTTTGGTTGGCACCGTATCGATTGAAAAATCCGAATTGCTGTCCGACTTCCTGCAAAAAGAAGGCGTGGTGCACGAAGTGCTAAACGCGCGTATGCATGAACGCGAAGCGCTTATTGTCGCGCAGGCCGGACGGCTGGGCGCGGTGACGATTGCCACCAACATGGCGGGGCGCGGTACCGATATTCAGCTTGGCGGCAATATCGAGTTTCGTATCAACGCCGAACTCGCCGATATGCCTGAGGGAGCGGAGCGCGACGCCGCGATTGCGCAAATCCGCGCCGAAGTTATGGCCGAACGCGAACAGGTGCGCGCCGCCGGTGGGCTGTTCGTGCTTGCCACTGAACGCCATGAAAGCCGCCGGATTGATAACCAGTTGCGCGGCCGTTCGGGGCGTCAGGGTGACCCCGGCCTGTCGCGGTTTTATCTGTCATTGGACGACGATCTGCTGCGGATTTTCGGCACCGAAAGCCTGTTTGCGCGGATGATGAATTCATCGCTTGAGGACGGCGAGGCGATTGGCGGCAAATGGCTGTCGAAAGCCATCGAAACCGCACAGCGCAAGGTTGAGGCGCGCAACTATGACATCCGTAAGCAACTGGTCGAATATGATGATGTGATGAACGACCAACGCCGCGTGATTTACGACCATCGTAGCGAGGTCATGGACGCCGAAGATGTCGGCGATATTGTCGAGGACTTTGTGGGCGACAGCATCGGCGATCTGGTGTCGCGCACTTGCCCTGAGGGGACCTATCCCGAACAATGGGCGCTGGACGATTTAAAGAAATCGGCGGCGGACTTGGTGTGTGAGGAACTCCCCATTGACGCCTGGCTTGACGAAGAGGCGATTGAGCCAAGCCTGATCGAGGAACGCCTAAACGCGCATGTGATGGACAAAATGGCGGCTAAGAAGGCCGATATTGATCCCGAAATCTGGACGCAAGTCGAAAAATCTATCCTGCTGCAAACCTTGGATGGCAGGTGGAAGGATCACTTGGCGACATTGGATGCGCTGCGTCAGGTCGTGCATTTGCGCGCCTATGCGCAGAAAAATCCGGTGACGGAGTACAAGCGCGAGGCGTTTGTGCTGTTCAACAACATGCTTGATGCCATCCGCGTTGATGTGACCAAGACATTGTCGAATGTCGGCATTCAGATGCAGCAGCCCGAGGTTATGGAATTGCCCGAACTGCCCGATTTCCTGACCACGCATATCGATCCGTTTACCGGTGATGATAATACTTTCGATGACGATGCCGGAACGCGCGGAATTTTCGCCAACACTTTGCCGCCGCGGCAAATGGCGAGCGGCGGTGATGGCAATCCTTATGCGGGCGACCCGAATATCCGCCGCAATGATCCGTGCCCATGCGGGTCGGGCCGCAAGTATAAGCATTGCCACGGGCAATATTGATACCACAAAAAGGGCCGCTGACGCATATGTCGGCGGCCCTTTTTGCGACAGACACCGCATCAAACGCCCCAATCAAACGATGGCGCGTTCCTCAACGATATTGAGGCCATAGCCGGCCAGCGCAATCAGGCTGTGGTGCGTGTTGGTGAGCAGGACCATGTCTTGCACGCCGAGCTCCGCCAGCACTTGTGCGCCAAGGCCATAGTCGCGCAACTCCTCATTATCGGCGGTGCGCGGCACATTGCCGCCACGCGCGGCGATGATGCCGGAGAGATAGTCGCGCTTTGGCCGGTTGATCAGGACAATCGCGCCCGCGCCCTCCTCAGCAATCATAGTCATCGAGCGTTGCAGCAAATCGGCGCGGTCAGAATCCTCCCCGAACACATCGGCGAAAATGGACAAGGCGTGCATCCGCACCAACGTCGGCGTGTCGGAGGAAATGTCCCCCTTAACCAGCGCGAGCATTTCGTCATTGTCGATTTTGTTGGTGAACACCCGCGCCTGCCACTCGCCGCCCCAACGGCTGTTGAATTGCATCGCCGCCTTTTGCACAATCACGCGGTCATGTTGCCGCCGGTAAGCGATAAGGTCGCGGATGGTGCCGACCTTCAGGCCATGCTGCCGCGCGAACAGCAGCAAATCGTCAAGTCGCGCCATTTTGCCATCATCGCGCATAATCTCACAGATGACTCCCGAAGGGTTCAGCCCCGCAAGCCGCGAAATATCGACCGCGGCCTCGGTATGGCCAGCGCGCACCAACACGCCGCCCTTGCGCGCGCGAAGGGGAAAGACATGGCCGGGGCTCACCAAATCGGCGGCGGTGGATGCGCCATCAACCGCAACGCGAATGGTGTGCGCTCGGTCGGCGGCTGAAATGCCGGTCTCCACGCCTTCACGCGCCTCAATAGACACGGTAAAGGCCGTACCCAACGGCGTGCGGTTATGCCGCGTCATCGGCTCAAGATTCAAATCATCGCACCGCTCCGACGACAGCGCCAGACAGATCAGCCCGCGCCCGTGCATCGCCATAAAGTTCACGGCATCGGGCGTGACCATCTGCGCGGGGATAATCAAATCCCCCTCATTCTCCCGGTCCTCATCATCGACAAGGATATACATCCGCCCATTGCGCGCCTCATCAATGATTTCCTCGATCGATACGAGCACGGGACGGCCGTCGTTTTCATCGAGATAACGGTCGAGTTTGCGCAAGGTATCGTGGGTCGGGTTCCAATCCGGCTCGGTACAATCGCGCAGCGTGTTGGCATGAAGTCCGGCGGCGCGGGCGAGGCCGGAACGGGTGATGGTGCCTTGCGCGATGAGATCGCGGACACGTTCGATGGAGGGGTTGCTCATGACGACTCCAATAGCACATTCCATTCACAACGTCATTGCAAAATCACATTTAGGTGTGATTTTCTTTCTGGAATGTGCAGTGTGATGTGGTGCGTCCAATCCCTATGCGGCTTTTGCCTTCGCGTTGACAGAAAAGGCGCTATGATACGGCGATGCACTATCCCATCCTCTACAGCTTTCGCCGATGCCCCTACGCCATGCGCGCGCGTTTGGCGGTGTTGGTGAGCGGGCAGACGTGTGAAATCCGCGAAATCGTGCTCCGCGCGAAGCCGGAGGCGATGCTGCTCGCGTCGCCCAAGGGAACGGTGCCGGTGATGGTCTTGCCCAATGGACAGATTATCGATGAAAGCCTGGAGATTATGCACTGGGCCTTGGCGCGGCATGATCCGGAGGGCTGGCTTGACGGGGCCGATGCGGCGCTGATTGCGCAAAATGATGGCGCGTTTAAGCATCATCTGGACCGGTACAAATATCCCGACCGTTTTGGCGAGGACCCGTTGGACCATCGCGCCGCAGGGCTTTCGATCCTCTCCGAATGGGACATGCGGTTGCGGGCAGGGGGCAATATGTGCGGTGCAAAACGCGGCCTAGCGGACATGGCGATCATGCCCTTCGTCCGGCAATTCGCCGCCACCGACAAAGCATGGTTAGCCGCGCAAGACCTGCCGCATCTGCGCGATTGGTTAGAACGCCTCATGCAATCGGCGCTGTTCGCGCGGGCCATGGTCCGCCTTCGCCCGTGGCAGCCGGGTGATGCGCCGCTTTATTTTGGCGGCGCCGCGTGCCTCACACAAACCGCTCCATAATCGCGCGCACATCGACCCGCGCCTTCAAACGGCTGGCGAGCAGGAACATGCCGCCCAATTTGCGCTGTACAAACACGGTATCGGCGGGCGGAATGTGCCAGTTGCGACGATCAGCGGCAATGGCCATGCCGTCTTCGCGGATGTCGCCGACAAATTCGGTGTTGGCAAAATCGAACGGTCCTGGCACCGACAGCATATCGACCGCGACCGATGCCATCTTCTTAATGTCATCCTTGTGCCGCGCCGCGGTGCGATCGTTGAAAAAGCCGATATCCTTGCCCGCGTGAAACAGCCCCTCGGTATCGCCCGCCAAAGCGGTGCGCAGCATATTGCGATATTGCGCCACAATCGGATCGGGCAAGTCGCGTGCCGCGCCAAAATCGAGGAGGACAATGCGCTGCTGGGCGGTGTCATAGCGGTAATTGGCAAAATTGGGGTCGGTCTGCATCAGGCCAAATTCAAACATCTCCCGCAAGACGAGTTCCAGCATCAATGTCATAATGCGGTCGCGCTCAGCCTGCGGTGCGCTGACCATCGCCTCAATCGGGACGCCCTCGATATACGACATGACGAGCACATTGGCCCCGCTGAGTTCGGGGAAATATTGCGGCACGGTATAATCATCTGAGCCTGTAAGCAATTCGCCGAAACGCGTTAGGTATTGCCCCTCCCGCGCATAATCGGCCTCTTCATGCAATTGCCGTTTCGCCTCGGCCAGCAAGGGTTTCATGTCCAATGTCGCGGGCATGAGCTGTGATAGTTTTAGCAGGGTGGCGACATTATCGACGTCGCTGTCAATGCTATGCCGGACGCCGGGATATTGAATCTTGATCGCAACATCGTCGCCGTCCTGTGTCACGCCGCGATGCACTTGGCCGATGGAGGCGGCGGCAATAGGCTGCTCACCAAAGCTACGAAAATGCGCACGCCAGTCGCGGCCCCAATGGCGCGAGAGGACCTGCTCCAATTGCCGCGCGGGCATATGTTGCGCATCGGCGCGCAACCGCGCGAAAATCTCGGTCAGCTCGGGCGGCAGGAAATCGCCGCTGTCCATCGACACCAATTGCCCCAGCTTCATCGCCGCACCGCGCATTTGCCCAAGTTGCATCGTCACCCGCATGGCATTGGCCGGCGTCATCAACAGGTCGCTGACCGAAGGGCGCTTGCCCGATGCCAATTGCCGCGCGCCGTCGAGCATCATGCCGCCGGCAATCCCACCCGCCATGCCGCCAAAGCGGGCAATGCGCGACAGGCGGCCGCTGGGTACTTTTAATCCTTTGGACGAAAACCGGTCAGCGGCCATGGGAGCTTCTCTTGTGACGAGCGGGCACTGGACTGTGCCTCCGTCAATATAGGAAGCGCAGGGCCAAACTGTTAGGCCCCGTCGGTTCGCTCATCGTCTATCGATTTGCCCAAAATCGATACCACATACACCTGCTGCACAATCACAAAGGCGACAATGGTAAGCGGCGCGGCGAGCATCACGCCTAGGAACCCGAACAACAAACCCGCCGCCAGCACCGAAAACAACAACACCGCAGGCGGCACATTCACCGCGTGTTTCTGGATCATCGGTTGCAGGAAATTGCCCTGCAACTGCTGAATGCCCAAGAACAGCAAAAGTGTCCACAATGCCGTCATCGGCGATACGGTAAAGGCCAGCAACACCGCCGGAACGCCCGCAATAACTGGCCCGATCATCGGGATGATGTCCAGCAATCCGGCGATAATTGCCAATCCGCCCGCCGCCGGAACGCCCAAAAGCTCCAGCCCGATCCACGTCAAAACGCCAACGACCAGTGATGATACCGCTTGCCCGACCATCCATCCGCGCAGGCCCTTTCCGGTATCGTCAAGCGTCGCGATGGCAACCGGTTCTGCCTTGTGCGGGATGAGCTTTAACAGGCCGGAGCGATAGGTTGCCGGACTGCCCGCAAGGAAGATGGCACCCACCAAGACCAGCACAAAATCGGCTAGCCCACTGCTCGCCGCCAGCGCATAGCCGCCTGCTTGCGAGGCCAATCGGGCGATATCGTCGCTGCCCAATTCCGCCAACGCCGCCACCTTTTCGCCCAGCCCATAACGGTTGAGAAAGCCTTCGATCCCCTTTAACGCGCGGGGCAGGGTTTCCTGTATCGTCTCAAACTCGCGGCCTAATTGGGTGCCGAACAAGGCAAAGGCACCAAGGAACATGGCGGTCAAACCCACGACCGCCAGCGCCAGCGCCAACGACCGCCCTATGCCGGGAATGCGGCACAACAGGCTTGCTATTGCATCAAAAACCGCCGCCAAGACCACCGCAGCAAAGATCAGCATGAAGAACCGGTTAAGCTCAATCACCAACCAGCATAAGCCGACAATCGCCACCACAATGACCGCGGTCACCGCGACCTTTGTGGCATAAGCGCGCATCTGGGTCGGCGGAGCGGAGGCCACGGCGTTTTGCCTATCGTGGGGCGAAGAGTCCATGTGCGTTGCCTTTGGCTGACAGAGTAGTACCAAGGGGCAATACCCAACTCACCGCGTTCATGGAAGCGCATAAAGCAGACCCGCCGCCGCCTAGCATAGGTGAACGCAACCCATATCGCGGCCCGACCAAGCAGCGGTCTGGGCCGATATAGAATATGGTGGATGGGAAAATGGTGCCGCCTATAGGATTCGAACCTACGGCCCCCGCATTACGAAACTGAGGGATGCAGCCCAAGTGACTGATGTTATGTATCATAAACCTTGATACGCGTGTGGACGTTCAACTTTTACCCACGGGAATCCCAAAGTGCGTCCGCATTATGGGGCGAAATTTTCAAAGCCAAAGGGCGTCACTTCGATGGGTGACGCAAAATCTGCCGACGCTAAGCCGACGGGAATGCGTTAGAACAAAAGCGAATAACGCAGGAGCGACATAGCAAATTCAAAATTTGACATTTTTATGAATTCAAAAGTTTCGAAGCATATGGACGATCGTTCTAAAAAAGCTTGCACATTTCAAAATAATGCATAAAATCAAGACTTGTGATCTTTTGTTATACTGAATTTTTAGTAATTTCAGTTCAAAATTTTCATTGCGCTCAATAGGAAAGGTTGCCTCTATGTTTAGATGGT
>JBGSOJ010000329.1:0-3950 GCA_041739175.1 Sphingomonadaceae bacterium | reverse complement strand
CCCGCCGGTGGTGGCGGAGCTGCATTCCACCCAAACCGCCCGCTTTGCCGCGCCAGAGGCTGGCCAAGGTGTTGCCGCCGATGCGACCCATGTCTATGCCATCGGCAATTTCGTCATCGCCCGCTATAACCGCACCACTGGCGCACGCGAGGCACTATGGCGCGGCCCGCGCGGCGGTATGATTGGCCATATGAATTCCTGCTTTATCGAGGATGGCGCATTGTGGTGCGCCAATTCCAACCATCCCCGCCTGCCCTTTGCCAATTCGATTGAGATATTCGACGCCGCGACATTGACGCATCGCCGCTCCATCCCGCTGGGCGTTATGGATGAGGGGTCGCTGGTCTGGTTCGACCGCGTCGGTGAGGGCTGGATCATGGGCCTGTCGCATTATAACGACGAAACCGGCCTGCCGTTTAAGAACAACAGCTTTTCGGCGGTGTCCTTGCACGATGACGCATGGCGGCGGATTGGCGGTTGGGCCTTGCCGCCCGCTTTGGTGGAGCGCATGGCACCGCAGGCGGCTTCGGGCGGCGCGATTGGGCCGGATGGCTTGCTCTATCTGATGGGACATGACCGGCCGGAGATGTATGTGCTGGCCAAGCCGCCGATGGGGCCTTACCTCATCCACATTGCGACCATTGCGATCGATGCCGAGGGCCAGGCGTTTGATTTTGTTGAGGGCAACGCGCGCGAACTGTGCGCGATTAGCCGTCCGGCACGCGAAATCCGATGCTTCCGCCTGCCGGACGTCAGAGTCCCCGCCGACCTGCTCCGCTTTCGTTAGGCCGCGCGCCTTGGCTCGCCATGGGCCAAGTGGACAAACAACATTGCCAACAGCCCCGCCGACAGCGCCGCACCCAAGGCGGGGATTACCAACGCGACAAGCGCCAGCACCTGCTGCGTTGCGGTGCTGACCGCTTGTCCCGAGACAAAGCCGCTGCCCTCTAACACCAAACCCACCGCCATCGCGCCGAGGCCCAAGGCCGCCTTTTGCACAAATGTCAAAAGCGAGAGCAGGCCGCCGTCCAAACGCATTCCGCTGATCGCATCAATGCTGTCCGACACCCGGCCCGACAGGCCCCATAGGATCTGCACCGCGCCGCCCATGAACGCGCCAATGACAAAGGTGAAACCGGTGAGCATCGGGCCGCTGCCCATGCCGACGGCCCATAACAAGGCAAAGGTCGCGGCCAATCCGGTGAGCGCCAACTGCCCCAATCGAATATGGTCAAAATGGCGCAGCGCAACAGTCCAAATCGGGATCGACACCAGTTGCCCAATCGTCAGCGCGCCGAACAGGGCCGCCAAATCGCTTGGCTTCGCAACGACATAGCTTAACATATAGGGCAGCATCTTTGCATAAAGCGGCAAAGTCGCGGCGAATACCGCCGCCAACAGCAGATAGACAATGACCACGCGATTGTGCAGCAACGCGCTCATAAACGCCATTGGCCGCAACTGACGGGCGTCGGCACTGCGTGCGGCGGTGGCTAGGCGGGCGGGTCCAAGGCTTTGCCATAGGCTGATGCACAGGATCGCCCCCGCCACCGCCGCCATTCCCATCAAAGCGTGGGACGCACTCTCCCCCGCCGACCCGCTCAGCGCGGGAGCCACCCACAGCGCAATTGCAACGCCGCCGATGGAGGAAAAGAAATAGCGCATCCCGGCGAGCCGCATCCGCGCCGCCGCGTTCACCGGCAAATGCGCCAAAAGCGCGTTGTGCGGCACATCCAGCAAGGCATAACCGCTGCGCAACACAAACAGCATTGTCACGACATAGGCGGCCTTTGCCGCCATCGTGCCACCCGGCACCCAAAGCAAGGCAACAAATGCGATGGCCGTGCCGACCGGCGCCCAACGCAGAAACGGCCGATAATCCGCACCGCGCGCCGATCTTTGGTCAATCCAAAAGCCAATGAACGGATTGATCGCCGCATCCCAAAGCAGGGTGACCAGAATGATCGACCCGGCCCAATGAATCGGAATCCCAACCACCTCCGTCATGTAAAATAGCGCGAGATAATCGAGTGAGGTCCACAACAGACTTTTGCCGAAATTGCCGGAGGCATAGCCGATTTGGCGATTGAGCGGCAGGTCCATGGTGATGCTATGCCCGCATAAACGACGCGAGGCAATTGCGGCGATGGGGCAAAATGGCGAACAATCGCGCCATCCGCGCCAACTTACGGCGCAATTCCGGCCTGCAACAGCATGAGCAGCAACAGCGCCTGCGGCCCCAGATGCGGGTCCTCCGCCACCCAATATTCGTCCAACGAGTGCGAACGGGGGTTTTTCCCGCCGCGGCTGATCGTGATGCTGGGAATGCCTAAAGACATGGGCAAATTGGCGTCGGTGGAGGAGGCTTCGATTTCGGGGGTCAGCCCCAATTGAGCGAGCACCGATGCCGCGTCGCTCACCAACGGTGACCCATCGGTATTTGACGCCGCCGGGCGCTTGCCAATATCCTCAACAGTAAGCGTCAGGCGTTCGTCGCCGACCTTCCCGACATTGGCGCTGTTCAACGCGGCGTTTAGCGCCGACATCAAAATCGCATCCAACGCCGCCAGCCGGTTGGGATCGGCGGAGCGCAGGTCGATTTCAAAGCTGCTGCTTGTCGGGATGACGTTAACGCCAGTCCCGCCGGACAGCGTCGCGACGGAAAAGGTCGCTTTCGGCCCCGATTGCGTCACCAACTCAGCGCGCGTCACGAAATCCGAAATGGCAAAGGCGGTGGCATGATGCGGGTTGACCGTTCCGAACGCGCCATAGCTGTGCCCGCCCGGCCCGGTGAAGCGAATGCGATAGCGGTTTGAGCCGACCGCACTGGTCACCAGCCGCGCCATATTGCCGCCGTCGATGGCAATCACGCGGTCGATATTGTGGTCGGGAGCCGCGAAAATATGCCGCATCCCGCGCAAATTGCCCTCGCCCTCCTCCCCCACGGTGCCGACGAACATTATCTCGCCATGGGTTTCTATGCCATGCGTTTGAAGCGCCTTTGCCACCAGCAATAGCGACACCAGCCCGCGCGAATTGTCGCCAATGCCGGGCGCGGTAAAGCGGTTGCCGTCACGCTTCACGCGCACATCGGTCTCGGCGGAAAAGACCGTATCCAAATGCGCGGCCAGCATCACGGTGGGGCCATTGCCCCTGCCCTTTCGCCGACCGATCACATTGCCGACGGCGTCGATATGCACATCCTCTATGCCCACATCGCGCAGCATTTGGGCAAACGCCTCCGCCCGCTTTTGCTCGCCAAAGGGCGGCGCGGGGATTTCGGTTAGGGTGATGAGGCGATCAATCGCCCATTCGGATTCCAGATCGAATATCGTCGCCATTGCGGCGGCGACTTCGGGTAACTTCAGCAGGTCGGCGGCGCTCATCCGATCGGCCTGCGGCGCGGTTGCGGTTTGGTGGGCGGCGGGGATCGGGCGCAAATAGGGGATGGCAAAGGGGGCCATCGCTCCATTGTCATGCCCAACGCCGGGCGCATAGGCGACTTGCCAGCCAAAGGAGGTTTGCCCCGCCTGCGCCAACGCACGGCCCGCGGCGAAAAAACTGTGCCCGCGCGCAAACCGCGTTAGGCCCTGCGCATCCGCCTCCTCCGTGCGGCGCAAATTGGGATCGGCGCGGTCAACATCCTGTGTCCCCAACAGAATGATGAGCGGCCGTGCGGTGGCGGTCTTTGCATCGAACAGCGACGCGGCATTGCCGCCCCAACCATAAGGAAAGGCCGCATCGCCCGGCATGGTGTACCATCCGGCGTTGGCGGCAACCGCCGCCTCCATGCGCGGCGCATCGGCAATCGCGGCATAGCGGTGCACGAACTGCGCACCGGCGGAATGGCCATAAAGCGCATAGCCCTTTTGCCGCCCGCCAACGCCGCACACCACGCGGTCGAACAACGGCTCAATCGCGGCAAACGACCATTGCGCACGCGGGCGAAT
>JBGSOJ010000255.1:0-2579 GCA_041739175.1 Sphingomonadaceae bacterium | reverse complement strand
TGGCGGCCGCTGCGCAATCCGCGCCCGCCGCCGAAAACACTGCCGAAAATGAGGGCACCGTTGACGACAATATAATCATCGTTACCGCGCAAAAGCGCGAACAGAACCTGCAAGAAGTGCCGGTGGCTATCAATGTCATTACCGCCGAATCCATCGACCAATATGATGTGAAGAATTTTGAGGATGTGTCGCGGATTTCGCCCTCGGTATCAATCGAAACTGCGGAATCGCCCAACAACAACGTCATCCGGATGCGCGGCATTGGTACGGCGGCGTTTAGTATTTCTGCGGAATCCAGCGTTGCCGTTGTGGTCGACGAAGTTCCGTTGATGCTCTCGGCACAAGCATTTGGAAGTCTTGAGGATATTGAGCGCGTCGAAGTGCTTAAGGGGCCGCAGGGCAGCTTGTTTGGCAAAAACGCGTCCGCTGGCGTGGTCAATATCGTGACTGCGGCACCAACCGATACCTTCACCGGCAAAATCGGCCTGCGTGCCACCAGCGATGAAGAATATAAGGGCAATGTGTCGATCTCCGGCCCATTGGGTGCCACCGCCGGGTTCCGCTTGAACGGATATTATTCCGACCGTGAGGGCTATATTACCAATTTGACCGACGGTTCAAAGCTGGCCGGGGAAACCGCATGGGGCGTGCGCGGCAAGTTCGTATGGGAGCCTTCCGATACCTTTGACATGGCATTGATTGCCGATGTGTCACGCCGTGATTCGAGCGGGGGAAGCCCATTCATTGCGCTGCCGCTGAACGAACCGAACCGCAATTTGATTGTCGCCGGTCCGGACAATCTGACGGTGCAAATTGACACGTCCAACGATTATACTGCCGAAAACGAGCTGTTCGCCATCAAAGTCAATTTCGACTTGGGCGGCGCGACACTAAGTTCGGTAAGCAGCTATCAGCGCTATTATCTGGTCACCTCCAACGATGTCGACAACAGCGTTGAGAAAACCACGCCGAATCCGTTCCTATACCCCACGCGCCCGCCTGCTGGATTGCCCAACAATGTGCAATTGGCGACCCAGGAAAGCAAGGCCCTTGCGCAGGAATTGCGCTTGACCTCGACGGCGTCGGGACCGTTCGAATATATGATCGGGGCATGGTATTCCAAAGTTGACCATAACCGCACCTTCGATCGGCAGCCGTTCCGCTTTTTGCTAAGCAAATGGGAGGCCGATGCCACCAATGAAAGCATAGCGGCATTTGGGCAAGCGACATGGGAATTTACAGAACGCACTTTTGTTGATGTCGGTGCCCGTTTGAATCACGAGAAAATCAGCGTCGATTACACCAACTTCATTCCTAGCACCGCCAATCCGCCCAGCTTTGACGGAACCAACCCCGGCGCGCCGCCAGTAAGCTATACGGGCATCGCGAGCGATTCTGCGGTTACCGGCAAATTCGCATTGCGCCACATCATGGAGAGCGGCACGATGGCCTATGGCTCGGTAAGCACCGGCTATAAGGGCGCGGCATATGACATTGCCTCCGGCTTTAACCAAGCCGATGCCGATAATCCTGTGCGCCCCGAAACATCGGTGTCTTTTGAATTGGGCCTAAAGGGCACATTGGCGGGCGGCGCACTGCGGTATGATGTCACCGCGTTCCTGTCTGATTTTAAGGATTATCAAGCCCAAGGGGCAGTCCCCCTAGACGCAGGCGGAGTTGAGTTCAGCCTGAACAATGTCGGCAAATTGCGCACGAAAGGGATCGAAGTGAACCTCAACTGGTCGATTACCGACGCGATCAGCCTCGATTTTTCCGGCGCGTTTGTCGATGCAAAGATCCAGTCGTTTCCGTTCGCGCAATGCTATTTCGGGCAAACCGCAGCGCAAGGGTGTAATGTCGTCCTGAACGGTGTGACGCTTCAGGATTTGGCAGGCGAGCGGTTGAACAATTCACCGGAATTCAAATTTAACGTTGGCCTTGCATGGGAAGATCAGATTGGCAATTTGCCGTTCAACACTTTTGTGCAAGGCAATTACCAATGGCAAAGCGACGTCAATTACGACCTGTTCGGTTCGCCTACGAACAAGCAGGATGCGTTCGGCCTCGCCAATTTCAGCCTGGGCATCCGCGAACCAGAAGGCCGCTATAAAGTCAGCCTGTTCGTCAACAACGCGTTTGACACGCTGTATTACACCCGGGTTGATGATACCTCCAGCCGCCGGACCGACGGGTTGCAGCAAATCACCGCGCAACGCACGCGCGAGTCGCGGCGCTATGGCGGGATAAAGGCGGAGTTTTCGTTCTAAAACACCGATAAAAAGCAGGGGTAAGAGGGGGTAACTGTTGGGAGGGCAAAAAGGACGCGAACGTTTTTTGCCCTCCCTTTTTGTTTTGTCGGGCCAATATGTGGCGCGGCGGGCCGAATAGAGACCCGGATGATGGAGAGAGAAGTTATGCGTATGCAACCCCTTGGATTTTCCGTTCTGGCGCTTTCAGCCGCGCTTGCCACATCCGCTTGCCAAGTTGCGCCGCCCGAAGCCGTCGGCGAACAGGAGACGGCGAGCGTCGTTGCTCCGGCCCGCGCCGAAACGATCCTGGCCGATGGCTGGCAATTCACT
>JBGSOJ010000234.1:0-2604 GCA_041739175.1 Sphingomonadaceae bacterium | reverse complement strand
GCAATGGACAGCCGCTCATGATAGCAAAAACGCGGAATTTCCTTCCCCGCCAGCTCGCAAGCCTGAAGCACAGTGGCCCCTGCGGGAACCTCGATTTCCTGTCCGTCAACGGTTACTTTAGGCATATATACCTCTTTGCATCTCTTTGACGCGATTAATAAAAGTCTTTTCGATCATTGCTCCAGCCACCGAACTGCGAAAATCAGTGTCAGGCAAGATGCTACCAAAAAATTCAGCATCCTTAGTGCTCTCAATAACCAATGGGTCTTGGTCCTCATCTTTTAGGAGGCCTACGGAATACAGCGTCACTGTTGTTGCGTCATACATGCCCGCCATATAAAAAGGATCGCGGGCTTCGGCTAAATTTACAGCGACCTCTAAAATCATTCTACCATTCATATTTGAGACAGTTGTGAAGGCATCTGTCATCGCAAACCCTGTATCGATTGGCTTAATGTTCTGCCCAGTTTCTATCTTGATAAAGAAATTAGCGGTAAAGTTCATAAAACCCAAAAGATATGGATCACGCCACATAGCAAACGACATTCCCCCTGCTCCTTGCGCAAGCGCAACGAGCGGGCGAAGCGAAGCTATCGCCGCCTTTGTAGCCGTCTTTCTTTTGGACAAGAAAAACACTACTCCGCCGCCTCCATCATTCCGCCACCCTGACGCTCCACAATCCGCCGCTCCATCTCCGGCCGGAAATGCTTAATCAGGCCTTGAATAGGCCATGCCGCCGCGTCGCCCAGCGCGCAGATGGTGTGGCCCTCAACCTGCTTGGTCACTTGGAACAAGGTGTCGATTTCCTCAATCGCCGCATCGCCGGTGCGCATCCGTTCCATCACGCGCCACATCCAGCCTGTGCCCTCACGGCATGGCGTGCATTGGCCGCAGCTTTCGTGCTTGTAGAAGTAGGACAAGCGCGCAATCGCCTGCACAATGTCGGTGCTTTTGTCCATGACGATGACGGCGGCGGTGCCGAGGCCGCTGCCGACCGCTTTCAGTCCGTCAAAGTCCATCGGCGCGTCCATAATTTCCGCCGCCGGAACCAAGGGAACCGACGACCCGCCGGGGATGACGGCCAGAAGGTTATCCCAACCGCCTCTTATGCCGCCGCAATGCTTTTCGATCAGGTCGCGGAAGGGGATGCTCATCGCCTCCTCCACCACGCAGGGCTTTTCGACATGGCCGGAAATCTGGAACAGCTTCGTGCCCTTGTTATTGTCGCGCCCGAAACTGGCGAACCAAGCCGCGCCGCGCCGCAAAATGGTCGGCGCGACCGCAATGCTTTCCACATTGTTCACTGTGGTCGGGCAGCCATAGAGGCCAGCGCCAGCGGGGAACGGGGGTTTCAGGCGCGGTTGCCCCTTCTTCCCCTCAAGGCTTTCGATCATCGCGGTTTCTTCGCCGCAGATATACGCCCCCGCGCCGCGATGGACGAACACGTCGAAATCATAGCCGGAGCCGCAGGCGTTCTTGCCAATCAACCCCGCCGCATAAGCCTCCTCCACGGCGGCGAACATCGTTTCCGCTTCACGGATATATTCGCCGCGAATGTAAATATAGGCCGCCCGCGCGCGCATGGCGAAGCCCGCGACCAACGCGCCCTCAATCAACTTATGCGGATCATGGCGCAGGATTTCGCGGTCTTTGCAGCTACCGGGCTCGGATTCATCGGCGTTAATGACCAGAAAGCTGGGCTTTGGATTGCCCTTGGCATCCTTTGGCGGTTCCTTTGGCATGAACGACCATTTCATGCCGGTGGGGAAGCCCGCCCCGCCACGCCCACGCAGGCCCGATGCCTTCATCTCGTCGATGATGCCGTCCTGCCCGCGCGCTAGCAAAGCCTTGGTATTGTCCCAATCGCCGCGCGCTTGGGCGGCCTTCAGGTTCCACGGTTGGTAGCCGTAAAGGTTGGTAAAAATGCGGTCTTTATCAGCGAGCATTTCGGTTGCTCCAATTTGTCCAAATGAACCAGCAGGTGGCCAAAGCAATGCCAATGGCGGGGAAGACTAAAAGAAGATTTCCCCCTGGTGAAAGTCCTGATTGCAACGTGGTATAGGACACATATCCGCCGCCAAGAGCGATAAGCGCATGAAACATGACAATCGAAAACCGCTCACCGGCATCACGCTCATCCCAGATAATACGGGGCAATCGGTCCGCAGGCTTTTGAACGGGCGAAAAATACCAATTCGCAATGGCCGCCAATATCCAAAAACCAGCGGTTCCTATGTCCTGTTGCTGCTCTGTCAGCTCCGATACGACTTGAAACGCAGCAGCGACAACCAGCATTAGGCCAGGGATGTATTTACGATAATCGGTTAAAGCCATCACCACTCCCCCCGATAATCATGGTTGCTTTCAACCATCGCCTTCAGCGTCGTTGGCCCGCCCAAAGGCTCCACCGTATGCCGTCCGGGCGCTTGCGTCCCCGTTTTCGGCGACTTGCCAGCGGCCAAGTCCTCCAAAATCCGCGTCGTGCTGTCGTAATCCAGATCTTCGTAGTTATCGTCGTTGATCTGCACCATCGGCGCGCTGGCGCAATTGCCCATGCATTCGACTTCGGTCAGGGTGAACAGGCCATCGGGCGTCGTCCGGCCC
>JBGSOJ010000233.1:0-4019 GCA_041739175.1 Sphingomonadaceae bacterium | reverse complement strand
CCGGCTGTGCGCGGCGGCGAAAGTCGCCATCGTGCCACAGGGCGGGAACAGCGGCATGGTCGGCGGGGCGACTCCGGACGATAGCGGGCGGGCAATCCTGCTGTCGCTGCGCCGGATGAACCGGATACGGCATAGCGACCCCGCCGCCGGTTTGGTGCTGGCGGAGGCAGGCGTCATCCTGCAAAACCTGCACGACGCGACCGAGGCGGAGGGCCAACGTTTTCCGCTGTCGCTCGGCGGGAAAGGTTCGGCAACGGTCGGCGGGCTGATTTCCACCAACGCGGGCGGGACGCAGGTTTTGCGCCACGGAACCATGCGCGCCTTGGTTGCGGGGATTGAGGCGGTGTTGCCCGATGGCACGATTTTCGACGGGCTTGCTGCGCTGAAAAAAGACAATCGCGGGCCGGATATGAAACATATGCTGATCGGCGCGGAGGGGACATTGGGCATTGTCACCGCCGCAACCTTGCGCACCGTGCCAAAGCTGATTGACCGCGCGGTAGCGTGGGTGGGCCTTAAAAGCGCGGGCGATGCCTACCGGCTGCTGAAATTCATCGAACCCGACGGCGGCGCGCAAGTGGAGGGGTTTGAGATTTTGCCCGATGGCTGTTTGCAGGCGGTGCTGACCCATATCGATGGCACAATCAATCCCTTGGCCGAGCGGCACGCGTGGCACGCCTTGATTGAATTTGTGCAGGACAGCCCGGGGCAAGAGGACCCGGCGGCGCTTGCCACGCGCCTGATCGGCGATGCCATTGAGGCGGGGCTGGCCGATGACGCGGTGCTCTCCAGCAGCGAGGCGCAAGCCGACGCCTTCTGGAAAATCCGCGAAACGATTAGCGAGGCGGAGCGCGCCGATGGTCCGGCGGTGCAGCATGATATTTCGGTGCCGGTGGAGCAAATGGCGGCGTTTATGGAAACCGAATCGCCTGTGATCGAGGCGCGCTGGCCCGGTACGCGGGTGGCGGCGTTCGGCCATCTGGGCGACGGCAATGTGCATTATCATGTCAAGGCGCCCGCGGGCATGGCGGCTGATGCCTTCTACACCGACATGGGGCACGCGATCAGCGTCTATGTCTACGACGCCGCCACCCGTTGGCACGGGTCCTTGTCAGCGGAGCATGGCATTGGGCAGGACAAATTGGCGGCGCTTGCCCGCCTCGCCGACCCCGCGCGGATCAATATGCTGCGCGCGGTGAAGGCGGCGTTTGACCCCGATGGCATCATGAACCCCGGCAAATTGATTCCATAAGCGGCCAGGCCCCTCCTCGAAAGAGAGCGGCGTCCGTGAACGTATATCCCCTTGCCACCCCGTGCGGCATTGCGTAAAGCCCGCCGCTAAACAGGCTGGGCCACCGCTGGCCCATAGAGGAGAAACGATTATGGCCAGCGCGCCGCAACAACTGCCGATGTTTTACAACGACCTCATTCCGCTGAACTCAAACGAGCATTTGGATTGGTCAACCAAGCCGCTGGAAAACGCGAACTTCGTCAAGAATCAGCACGCCGTCCCTGTCACCAGCGACGAATTCGTGCAGGTGTCGCGCCATTTCCCGATCATCTTCTCGGCCGGCGACCGCCCTGTGCCTTTGGCGCTGATGGGGATGAACGAAGGCGTCAATATCTTTGTTGATGACGAAGGCAAATTCAACGCACCCGTGTATTTGCCCGCGTACATCCGCCGCTATCCCTTCATGCTCGCGCGCCTGTCGCCTGATGCGGAGGAATTGTCCTTGTGCTTTGACCCGACCTCGGGCGGCGTTGGCGCATTTGACGATGGCATGAAATTGTTCGACGGCACCGAGCCCAGCCAAACGACCAAGGATATCCTTGGCTTTTGTGAGCAATTTGAGCAGGCGGGTGCCCGCACGCAGGCGTTTGTCGATGAATTGATCGCGCGCGAATTGCTGATGGATGGCGAAGTGGCGATTAACCAGCAAGGCAACGATCAACCGTTCATTTATCGTGGCTTTAAAATGGTGAACGAGGAAAAACTGCGCGAATTGCGCGGCGACGAACTGCGCAAGATGAACCAGAACGGCATGTTGCCGCTGATTTACGCGCACTTATTCTCGCTGCAAATGATGCGCGACATTTTCGCGGGCCAAGCAGCCGCGGGCAAAGTGCCTGAGCTTGGCACCGTTGGCGCGCCAGCCGCTTAACCGCACGCGTTTTCCTGCCGGATCAAGGCCCACCCCGACCACCGCGTCGGGGTGGGCTTTTTTGTCGCGGGCGGGGCGGGAACTTACTGGTAAAGCAATCGTTACTTTGGCATAACCATCCTATCGCTGGGTGCCGCAAAAGGATGATGCCATGACCAATACCTATTCCAAAGTTGCCGTCGCACTGCATTGGCTGATTGCCTTATGCATCATCGCCGCGATTGCGATTGCGCAAATCACGGAGGACTGGGAGGGACCATCGCGCGGCTTTGCCATGATGATGCACAAATCTCTGGGTATTTCCGTGCTGGTTCTGTCGGTTGCGCGCATCCTTTGGCGCGTCACGCACCGCCCGCCCGCGATGGATCCACACCTGAAATCGTGGGAAAAGGGCTTGGCGCATTTGGCGCATACGTTATTTTATATCTTGATGATTGGGATGCCGATCACCGGATGGATTATGTCCTCGGTATCGACGAAATACGGGATTAGCTATTTCGGCCTGTTCGACATTCCCTACCTTCCGGTGGAGGGTAACAAGGCCGCGGGTGAGGCGGCGCATGAGGGGCATGAGATTGCGGGCAAAGTGATGATTGCGCTAATCCTGATCCATGTTGCCGGTGCGTTGAAGCATCAATTTATCGACAAGCGCCCGGCGCTTGCCCGCATGGGTTTGGGCGGGTCGCGCGGATAGGCCGACGGGTTCGTTGAAATGGCGGCAAAAACGTCGGCATATTTGACAATGCCCACGCCGTTTAGGATTGCTTAACCATCCAAAGCCTAGGGATTCCGGCGATCTTAAAAACTGGCACGCCCCGTGCATAGTATACATCGACTAGGTTGGTCCCAAAGTCGAAAAGCAAAGCGGATGATCGACGCACATTCTGGTCCATGTGCCGATTTCATTCCACACCCATAGAGCGGACCCGCGGCGCACACCCCTGCCGCCCCGCTCGACAAAAAGGCTCGAAAGGCATCCGGCATACACCCATGCCGCCTTTCGGGCCCTTTTTGTATCTGCGGTTTGGTAGCACGGATTGAAAAATCGCCGCCCATTGAAAAATTGCTTGCAAGGGTATGGTCACTATCTACGGTGTCGCAACACATTAGGAGAGCCATATGTCCCTTCCCGCCTTGCTTGAAAATCGCCTGACGATCCCCGTTATTGCATCGCCGTTGTTCATCATTAGCCAGATTGATCTCGTCCTTGCGCAATGTCGCGCCGGGGTGGTGGGCAGCTTCCCCTCCTTGAACGCCCGGCCAAGCGGTGTGTTGGAGGAATGGCTGCACCGGCTGAACACTGAATTGACCGAGGACGACGCGCCCTATGCGGTCAACCTGATCGTCCACCGCAGCAACCCGCGGTTGGAGGAGGATTTGGCATTGTGCGTGAAATATAAGGTGCCGATGATCATCACCTCGCTGGGCGCGCGCGAGGATGTGTTTGAGGCCATCCACTCCTACGGCGGCATTGTGATGCACGACATCATCGACAACCGTTTTGCCAAAAAGGCGATTGAAAAGGGCGCCGATGGCCTAATCGCGGTCGCCGCAGGGGCTGGCGGCCATGCCGGAACGCAAAGCCCGTTTGCGCTGATTCAGGAAATTCGGCAGTGGTTCGATGGCCCGCTGGCGCTATCGGGCTCCATCGCCAGCGGCGCGTCGGTGCTGGCGGCGCAGGCGATGGGCGCGGATTTGGGCTATATCGGCTCGGCCTTTATTGCCACCAAAGAGGCGGTGGCGGTCGATGCCTATAAGGAGATGATCACCACCAGCAGCGCGTCGGATATTGTGTACAGCAATTTGTTCACCGGCGTGCACGGCAATTATCTAAAGCCCTCCATCGCCGCCGCTGGC
>JBGSOJ010000220.1:0-8995 GCA_041739175.1 Sphingomonadaceae bacterium | reverse complement strand
CCGCCGGACCTATGCGAACGGCGCGGCGGTGGTGGAAAGCGGGCTTGCCCCGGACGCAATGCTTGCCGCGCTGAAAGCGATTGAGGCCGCGTTCGGGCAAAGGCGCGGGCAGGCGTGGAGCGCGCGCGTGCTGGACCTGGACATCATCCTCTGGTCGGGCGGAATATATGAAAGCGCCGCGCTTGCCATCCCGCACCGGTTGTTCCGCGCGCGCGATTTCGTTTTGAAACCCGCCGCCGCGATAGCGCCCGATTGGCGCGATCCGGTGACGGGATTACGCGTGCGGCATTTGTTCGCAAGGTTGCGAAAGGCGAAATAAATCGAAGCGCGGGTCTGCGGCCATTAAAGCGCCATCGTCACAACAACGTCGCCTGCTTATCCGCGTCGCCGACGGCCTTTGCGGTTTTGACGGCGTCGGTGCGCGCCATGGGGAGGTCCAATCGCCGTCCGGCCAATATGTCCTCCGCGGTTATCACCTGTATCCGGTCATCCTCGCGGTTGAGCAACGGATTTTTGTATTTGCCGTAAGATGCCGCGCGTTTGAACACGCCGTCGCTGGGGCGGGTGAGGCAGAGGAGGAAACCGAATTCCGCGCCTTCGCGCCCCACGGTTCCGGCGAGTTGATCGACATAGGCGGGGTTCACCGTCTTATCGGATTTGACCGAGAATATGGCTTTGCCATTCTCCCCTTTGTCTTTCAGGAAGAAGGCAATGCCATCGACGCCGCCGTCGCCGCCCTTTTTCTCATTAATCCGCCCTTGGTTGCGGGTGTAGGTGAGCACCGCCCATTTTTCAAATTCCTTGCGCGTTTTATCATCCTTACGATTGGCCAGCGCCGTGGCCGAGGCAATGTCGCGCGGGACACCGTCGAGCAATAAATTGGCCTCAATCGCGGGCCAGTCGGCGCCATATTTATCCTCCAACCGTTTCAGGATGAGCGATATGGATTGATAGGTAACATCAATGCCGATCCAGCGGCGGCCCAGTCGTTGCGCCACCGCCACCGTGGTCCCGCACCCGCAATAAGCGTCCAGCACCGTGTCACCTTCATTGGAGGACGCCTTTATGATGCGCTCCATAAGGGCTTCGGGTTTTTGCGTGGGGTAGCCCATTCTCTCCGAAGCAGTATTTCCAATACGGCCAATATCGTTCCAGTTGGTTCCAACCGGCTTACCTTTTGTTTCGTCGAGATAAATTTTAAGCCCATCCATGCGTGGGCTGCCATCTTGCCGAGTTAAGATTCTGCCTTCTTCCCACCATTGTTCTAATTGCTCTAAACTTGCGCCCCATGACCTGTGAGGAGGCGGGCGGGTGCCGCGCCATTCAAAATTTCGACTTGGGTTGGCAGTCGAAAATGTCATATTTTCAGCTTTGTAAAGCCTTCCGCTTGCGTCCGGCTTATATCTTTTTAATTGCTCAGGTCCGTAGTCGGTATATTGAGTATTAAAGAGCGCCGCACTCGATTTTGTATAATACAGCAATACATCATTGGATCGAATCCAGCCTGCCGTTTTCATGTTATGGGAGTTGGTACGTTCCCAAACGATTTCATTCTTAAAATCACCCCCCTGCCCGCAAAACACCGCGTCGCACACCAATTTCAAATAATGCGATGCGGTGGGGTCGCAATGGAGGTAGAAGCTGCCCGTGGGTTTTAACACCCGCTGTATCTCCACAATGCGCAGGCTCATGTGGACCAGATAGGCCAATAAGCTGCCCCGTCCCAACACCTGCTCCAACCCGCGCAGCAAGGCCACGGTCTGCTCCGTCCACCGCGTCTCCCCCACCTTGGGGCTTAGGCGTTCAATATCTAGGATATAGGCCAACCCCTCGGCGGCCTCATCGCCCCATTCCCATGTATCGACAAACGCCTGCGCCTGCGCCGCATCCTCGCTGCCCTGATTGTTATAAATCTGAAAATAATTGCGTTTGGAATTAAACGGCGGGTCAATATAGCAAAGGTCCACGCTATCGCTGGCAATTTTGCGGCGCAGGACGTCCAAATTGTCGCCATAGTATAGTTCGTTCTTTGCCATCGCCGCCGATTCCCGTTTTGTTCCGATGAACATTAGCGTCCTGTTTTGCGGATAGCAAGGGTTCGCCGTGCCGCCCATAGCTTCCCTCTTTATGGGGAGGGGAACCGCCTGCTTGCTGCTGGTGGAGGGGTGGCCGCGCGGCTTCATGAAATCACGCTGCCTGTTCCCGGCACCGTCGCCGCCCCTCCGTCAGCGCAAGCGCGGCCACATCCCTATAAGCGGGGCGAATCTTTGCACCATAGCGCGCCACCGTTCCGGCCAAATCGCTGCTTGCGCTTCAAAAATGTGCCGATAGTATGACGGCCTCATGACGTTATAATAGGGGCCTATTTATGCGTATTAAACGTTTCCTGTGCGGCGCAGCGACGCCGTGTGTTGCTCTTTTTGCCGCCGCCAACATGGCGGTTCCCGCTTATGCCGACGCGCCACCACTAAATGCCTTTGGCAACATGCCCGCGATTGAGGATGTCGATCTGTCGCCCGATGGCAGCCGCAGCGCGGCGATTGCCACCACCGACGGCAAACGCCGCCTGATCGCGCTCGACAGCAATGACAAGCCGATTGCCATTATTCCCTTGGAGGATCAGAAGATTACCGGCATCCGCTGGGCCGGCAATGACTTCTTGATTGTCAACATGCGCCGCACGGCGGCAATTGCGCCCGGCGCGCCAAAGCAGGAATTTGGCATGTCGGCGGTCGTCAATCTCAACGACAATGGCAAAACCTATTGGGTGTTTGAAAAACGCGCCGATATGATACCCGTCGTCGCGGGAAGCTATGGCATCCGGCAAATCGATGGCCGCTGGTATGCGTTCTACGGCGGTTACCGCTCGACCGAGCGGCACAGCAATATCCTTGCCAGTGCGAAGTTTCAGCTTTTCAAGGTCGATCTGGAAACCGGCAAATTCACTATGGTCGCAAAGGACGGGCCAGAGGGCTATTCCCGCGATTGGGTACTGGATGAGCGCGGCGAGGTCGTTGCGACTCTCGACAGCAACACTGACAACGGCAAATGGGTGATTCGCAACGCGGCGGGCGTGTCCATTGCCAGCGGGGAGGACACCAAGGACATGGGCGTCGGCATGGCGGCGTTAAGCCCCGATGGCACCCATGTCTATTATGCCACCTGGGATGATGAGGTGCAGGAACACCGCTTATCCGAAATCGCTCTGGCCGACGGGACCCGACGTGCGCAGCCGACAGTGCCCGCCGATATTGAGGGGGTGCTGACTGCTGAGGGCAGCGAACGTGCGCTGGGCTGGGTTGGGGATGGCTTTGGCGCTTTGCCGACGTTCTTCGACAATTCGCGCAACGAAGCGATTGCCAGCTTGAAAAAGACATTCCCCGACAAGGTCATCTCCATCGCGGATTTCAGTGTGGATTTGAACATGATTGTGTTCAAAACGCAGGGGCCAGGCGACCCGGGCAGCTGGTATCAGCTTGATGTCGCCAACCGAAACGCATGGCGCGTCGGCGCGGATTACCCGACGCTGAAACCCGACAATGTCGGCGAAGTGCGCGTTATCACCTACACGGCGCAGGACGGGCTGGAAATTGAGGCGATCCTCACTTTGCCGCCGGGGTTGGAGCCGAAAAACCTGCCTGTCGTCATGCTGCCCCACGGGGGTCCGCACGCGCATGATGAGCCGCGGTTCGATTGGTGGGCACAGGCCGTGGCCTCGCGCGGCTATTTGGTGGTGCAGCCGAATTTCCGTGGCTCAACCAACAAAGACCGCGCGTTTGAAACTGCGGGCTATGGCCAATGGGGCGCAAAAATGCAAACCGACCTTGACGATGCGCTTAAGCATTTGACAGGGCTCGGCATGATCGACCCCAACCGCGCGTGCATCGTGGGTGCAAGCTATGGCGGCTATGCCGCGCTGGCGGGCGTGACGATCCAGCAGGGATTGTACAAATGCGCGGTGTCGGTGGCGGGCGTGTCCGACTTGCAACTGCAAATCGACGATGCGATCAAGACGAATGGCAACAGCCGTGCGCTCGACCGCTATTTCAAGCGCGCGATTGGCAAGGGCCGCGATTTGATTGCGATCTCACCCGCATATCACGCCGCGCGCGCCGATGCACCGATCCTGCTGATCCATGGCAAAGACGACACGGTGGTTGACATCAACCAATCCGACCGGATGGCCAAGCAACTCGCGGCGGCCGGCAAGCCGTTTGAGTATGTCAAATTGGATGGCGAGGACCACTGGCTTTCGCGCGGCGACACCCGGTTGTCGATGTTGGAGGCCACCTTGGCTTTTGTTGAAAAATACAATCCGCCGGGGCCTCTGCCTGCGCAAAACGCGGCGGTGGGGCAGTAAAAAACTCGCATAAGAAAAAACCGGCGGGGCCATTGCTCCGCCGGTATTTTACTGGGCCGATTTTATTCGGCGCTTAATAGCCCATCAATCCCATGACTTCCTTGCGGCTGCGATGGTCGTCAAGGAAGCAGCCGAGCAAGCGGCTTGTCACCATGCCGACGCCCGGTGTGCGCACGCCGCGGCCGGTCATGCAACCATGTTGCGCCTCAATCACCACCGCGACGCCGTGCGGATGCAGGTTTTCCCAAATGCACGCGGCCACTTCGGCGGTCAGGCGTTCCTGCACCTGCAACCGTGCGGCATAGCCGTGCAGCACGCGGGCAAGTTTCGATATGCCGACCACGCGATCCTTCGGCATATAGGCAATGCTGGCCTTGCCCGTGATCGGCGCCATGTGATGTTCACAATGCGATTGGAACGGAATGTCTTTTAGCAGCACCAATTCATCATAGCCGCCGACTTCCTCAAATGTACGTTCCAAATGATGCGCGGGATCCTCCAGATAGCCGCGGCAATATTCTTTCCACGCGCGGCCGACACGGCGCGGGGTGTCAAGCAGCCCTTCGCGGCTTGGATCGTCGCCGGACCAGCGGATCAGCGTGCGGATCGCCTCCTGCACCTCATCCGGCACCTCCATCTTGAACGGTTCAGGCAACGCGTTGGGCGCAACGATTAGGCTCTGGTCGTCGGATGAGTAACTCATAATACGCAATTCCCCCAAAGGGCGGCAATTGCGGCCCTGTTGATTTACGCCTTCAATATGGGCAGCCGATGCACGATTGCCAAGGGGACGAAAAGACGGTGCGCGACGCGCGTCTGAGTGCCTAGCTTTATTAAAGGGCAAATTCTAATCGATTTAATCGATGGTGTTTAGTGAGCTTAATCATTGGACGCGGGCGCGCTTGTCGTCCAATTGTGCAGCGCAATTTAAAAGCGCACAACGCGCCTGCACGCTTATTTCAAGCACTCTTCCAAAATCCAAAGGAGACACTTCATGGGAATCATCGGTTCCACGATTAAGCCGTTCGTCGCGCAAGCCTATTATCAGGGCAAATTTGTCGAAGTATCGGACGCCGATACGCGCGGCAAATGGGCGGTATTTTTCTTCTACCCCGCCGACTGGACGTTCGTTTGCCCCACCGAACTCGAAGATTTGGCCGCTCAATACGAAACGCTGCAATCGATGGGCGTCGAGGTCTACTCGGTTTCCACCGACACACATTTCAGCCACAAGGCATGGCACGACGAATCGCCCGCCATTGGTAAGATTAACTTCTACATGCTGGGCGACCAAAACCACTTCTTGTCGAACGGCTTTGGCGTGCTGCGCGAAGGCCAAGGCCTTGCCGACCGTGCGACCTTCGTGGTTGACCCCGATGGCGTCATTCAAGTGATGGAAATCACCTGCGAAGGCGTGGGCCGCAATGCCGAGGAACTGGTCCGCAAGATCAAGGCCGCCGTATATGTGCGCGAACATCCCGGCCAAGTGTGCCCCGCGAAATGGGAAGAAGGCGAAGATACGCTGGCCCCGTCGATTGATCTGGTCGGCAAGATTTAATCTTAGGTCAGAGGCCCACCCCCGACCCCTCCCGCCTGCGGGAGGGGAGAAGGTTACTCATCCCCTCCCGCCTGCGAGAGGGGCAGTGAGACTTAGCCCCTTGGGGCTTATTTGCAACGGGGTGGGCCTCTGCCATCCTCTTTCAAATTCCATCCTCTCCCAAGGACACATGCCATGTTAGACGCCAACGCCAAAACCCAATTAAAGGCCTATCTCGCCAATTTGCGCCGACCGATTGCGTTGGTGCTGACGACTGGCGATGACGCCAAATCCGCCGACTTGCGCGCGCTCGCCGAGGATGTGGCGGCGCAATCGGATAAGATTGCGCTCCGCACCGACGGCACCGCGCCGCGCACGCCGACGCTCACCATCACCGCCGATGAGGGGCGTGCCGAGGCGAATTTTGCGGGCCTACCGATGGGGCATGAATTTACCTCGCTCATCCTCGCGCTGCTGCATGTTGGCGGCCACCCGCCGAAAGAAGAGGCGGATCTGCTCGATGCCGTCCGCGCGCTCGACACGCCGATGCATTTTGAGACGTTCTTCTCTTTAAGTTGCCAAAATTGCCCCGATGTGGTGCAGGCGCTCAACATCATGGCGGCGCTTAACCCATTAATTACGCACACTGCGATCGATGGCGCATTGTTCCAGGATGAGGTTGAGGCGCGCAAAATCATGGCGGTGCCAATGGTGTTCTGCAACGGTGAACTCTTCGGCCAAGGGCGCATGACGCTCGCCGAGATCGTTGCTAAGCTAGACACCGGCGCCGTCGCCCGCGCGGCGGAAAAAATCGCCGCCAAAGAACCCTTCGACGTCCTCGTCGTCGGCGGCGGGCCAGCGGGCGCATCGGCGGCGATCTATGCCGCGCGTAAAGGTATTCGTACAGGGGTTGTGGCCGAGCGTTTCGGCGGCCAAGTGCTCGACACCATGGGCATCGAAAACTTCATCTCGGTTCAGCATACCGAGGGGCCGAAACTGGTCGCGCAACTGGAACAGCATGTCAAAGACTATGCCGTCGATGTGATGAACCTGCAAACCGCCGCGCAATTGATCCCGGCGACGGATGAGGGCGGATTGCATGAAATCCGCCTTGAAAGTGGCGCATCGTTGAACGCAAAAACCGTCATTTTCTCCACCGGCGCACGCTGGCGGCAGATGAATGTGCCGGGCGAGGATGCGTATCGCAATAAGGGCGTTGCCTATTGCCCGCACTGTGACGGGCCGCTTTATAAGGGCAAGCGGACCGCCGTCATCGGCGGCGGTAACAGCGGCGTTGAGGCCGCGATTGATCTTGCCGGTATCGTCGCGCATGTCACCTTAATCGAATTCGACACCGTTTTGCGTGCCGATGCCGTGTTGCAAACCAAGCTGCGTAGCCTGCCCAATGTCACCATCCTGACCAATGCGCTTTCCACCGAAGTGCTGGGCAATGGCGACAAAGTCACCGGCCTTGTCTACACCGACCGTGCAACAGGTGAGAGCCATACGGTCGGATTGGAAGGGATTTTTGTGCAAATCGGGCTGGTCCCGAACACCGAATTCCTGAAAGGCACCATCGCGCTGTCGCCGCGCGGGGAAATTGAGGTCGATGCGAAGGGCGCAACGAATATCCCCGGCGTGTTCGCTGCTGGCGACTGCACCACCGTTCCGTACAAGCAAATCATCATCGCGATGGGGGAGGGCAGTAAGGCGTCGCTCTCCGCCTTCGACCACCTGATCCGCGCAGCGCCGGTGGCGGCCGCCAACGTCGCAGCAGAAAAGGTTGCAGAACCCGCGTAACGCCGCACCTCCTCCGCCCGCTTAGGCGGCGGCAAAGTACCAAAGGGCTGCTTCCCCATCGCGGGAGGCGGCCCTTTGTGCGCTAGGTTACTGACTTTGGCGCGGCCGTATGAATGATAATGCGCGCCGAACGTCGGTGCATTGGGCACTGTCGTTTGCGGCACCTTGGAGGAGGATTTATGCCATTACCCGCAATTCAGGCCGATCTGGGCGTTCCGGCAACGGGCGTTTTTGATGTGGCGACGCGCGACGCCTTGCGCGCCAAACTCACCAACCGTTCCGCGCCAAAGCTGAGCGCCGCCGACATCGCCGCCGCCGCCGCCGCTTTGGACGTGTCCGAAAAACACATTCGCGCTGTCGCCAAAGTGGAAAGCGGCCCGGCGGGCAGCTTCGGCACCAGCGGAATGCCGATTATCCTTTACGAACCGCATGTTTTCGCGCGCAATTCCAGACAGAAATTCAATGCCAGCCACCCGCATATCAGCTCGCTGAAATGGCAACGCAAATTGTATGGCAAGACGCAGGACGCGCGCTACGCGCAATTGTTTGAGGCGTGCGCGTTGAACATTGATGCCGCCTTTGCCGCGTGCTCGTACGGCATGTTTCAGGTGTTGGGCGAAAATTGGAAAAAATTGGGCTATCTGTCCGCTTACAACATGGCGAAAAACCATGTGCCAAGCGAAGCGGCGCAGTTGGATGGTCTGGTCCGCTTTGTCAAAAATTTCGGCCTGACGCGCAAATTGCGGGCGTGCAAGCCGGGCAATCCGGATAGCTGCATTCCGTTTGTCACGGCCTACAACGGAAGCGAATATTACAAAAACAACTATCATATAAAATTGGCCAATGCGTTGGCGTAAGGCCCTTGCGTGGGGGCAAAACGAAGCGCCGGTGCGGACGATACTTGCGTCCGCGCCGAACGCGCCCTAATTTCCGGCGATGACCACCGCCGCCATCCGCAACATCGTTATTCTAACCGGCGCAGGCGTGAGCGCGGAAAGCGGGATTGACACTTTCCGCTCCGAAGGCGGCCTTTGGGAACGCCACCGCATTGAGGATGTCGCAACCCCAGAGGCTTTTGCCCGCGACCCCGAATTGGTGCAGCGGTTTTACGACATGCGCCGCGCCGCCATTCAGGAGAAAACGCCCAATCCCGCGCATGACGCGCTGGCAAGGTTGGATGCGCAATGGGACGGCGAATTGTTGCTGGTGACGCAGAATGTCGATGACTTGCACGAACGCGCAGGGTCGCGGCGGCTGCTCCATATGCATGGCGAGCATTTGAAGGCATGGTGCCTTGC
>JBGSOJ010000196.1:0-10309 GCA_041739175.1 Sphingomonadaceae bacterium | reverse complement strand
GACGCGGCATCGGGCGCCTTGAGCGAGGTTTTGGCGTGCGGCACGGCGGCGGTGGTGACCGCTGTCGGCCAAGTCAAACGCGCCAGCGGCGACCCGATTATCATCGGCAATGGCGGCACCGGCAGCATGACCGAGCGGTTAAAGGCGCGCCTAACCGGCATTCAACGCGGGGTTGAGGCCGACGCACATGGATGGGTTCACGCGCTGTAATTTGTGATATTTCCCGCTTGCGAAAGCCGTGCAACGCCGTTATTGCGCGGCTCTTAAAGTTGCCCGGTCCGCCATGCGGACCATCATGCTGGGGCGTCGCCAAGCGGTAAGGCAGCGGCTTTTGATGCCGCCATTCGCAGGTTCGATCCCTGCCGCCCCAGCCAACTTTTTGAAATGCTTAAGTCACTGAATTTATGCGTTTCCCGCTGCGACAAAAACCCCCAGTGGCACCCCTTTGTGGCACCCTATGGTCGTCTTGTTTTTATGATGCGATTCGCGGCTTCAAAATGCAAGCAGTGATGTATTTTGCACAGACCGATCGACAGCCTTTTCCACATGTCAATTGCCGATGCTCGATGGGCGGCTGTTGCTATATTTACAAAATTAGCTCGTCAACGCGATTGCGTTATGACGGCTATGTCGGACCGTCCTGACCGGCCGCTTTTGATTGTCTCAGGTGAAAAGCGGACGCGTTGAAGTTGCTTTATTAAATCCCCATCAAATCAACCCAGATCGTTTCGACTTCGATAGATCCGACTACTCGGCAGTTTGCAGAAATATCGCTGCGTCAGCCCGATTTTGCCGTATCGAGACGCCAGCGGAGGGTCTCAATGCGGTCCTGCCCAAAAAAGGGTTCGCCGCGCAACACCATGGTCGGCACACCCCAATGGCCCGCGGCATCCAGCGCGGCGTGATTGCGGGCGATTTCGTCGAGATGATCGCCATCGGCAATCGCGGCGTCTAGTTCGGCTAAATCAAGCCCGGCACTGGCCACGGCGTCTTTCAGATGATCGCCCTCATCCCATCCCCGCGTGCCGCCGAAAATTAGCGCGGCGACGCGGTCGGCGAGGTCCACGCCCTTGCCGCGCCGATTGGCCTCAACCCCCAGCATGGACAGGCGATGGATATACGGCTGCTCCGCCGCCACCGTCATTGTCGTAAAGTCCTGCACCACGGGGTCAGGCTGTAACGGATAGACGATTGGCCGCCCCAGCATTTGGCCGCGACGCATGCTGTCCATAACGATATAAAGAGGCGGCTTCTTGTTGTTGGCATCGAACAACGCCTTGGGATCGCGAATGGCAATCGGCAGCACCACGCGCAGTTGGATATCGACATCATAGTCCTCACGAAGCTGCAACAAATCGGCTGTGACCAGCCGCGAATAGGGGCTTCTAAAAGACCAAAATACGTCGATTGTTTCTGCCATTATCCTAACCCCGCTCCCGTTCGTTATTTGAAGATCAACCCGTCATATGTCCCTGCCCGGCGCCAGGCGTCGATATGTTTGAAAAAGCCCTCTGCACCGCCCGGATGGCCCTGCGATCGGCGAAATTTATCATCCCACCCTTTGCCTTCGTTATTCCAAAAGCCGGGGGTGCAATCGGTCGACGTGATCATAGACGGCTGCGTCGTCATGATAAGGTCCACCCAATTCGACACAGCTTGCTCGGTCGGTTCCACCTCAGCATAGCCGCCGCGCTCGGCATGGGCAACCACTTGCGCCACGGTGGCGGCATGGTCGACGATATTGTGCGGAATATTCGTGACCATATTGGCCGCTTGGTTCATTTGCACCATGAAGGCGTTGGGGAAGCCGGGGATATGGAGCGCGTGCAGTGTCCGCAGGCCATCGGCCCAATACTCCGATAATGACTGCCCGCCGCGTCCCTTTATATCGAAGCCCGATTTCAATTGGAAATTGGCGCCAAATTCAAAGCCAGAGGCATAAACAATGCAATCGACTTCGTAGAGCTGGCCGTTTGCAACCAAGCCGGTTTCGGTTATCCGCTCCACACCCTTGCCATCGGTGTCGACCAATGTGGTGCTGGGCGAATTATAGGCGGGCAAATATTCGTCGCTGAAACAGGGGCGTTTGCACAATTGCGAATACCAGGCCTTTAGACCTTCAGCGGTTTTGGGGTCGGTAACAATGGCATCCACGCGCGCGCGCAAGTCCTCCATTTTCTCCAGATCCGATTCCTCAAAGGCGGCGCGCACACGCTCCGGATTGCGTTGCCCCGGTGCGCGGTTGAGCGCGCGGCCCACGCGCATGGCCAATCGCGCCACCCACATCGGCGTGCCGTTCAGCACCCGCGTGCGAATGCGGCGAGAAATCTCGGTCCAACCATCGTTGATCAAATCCTCTTTCGGGAGGCCGCCGCCCAAATTCTCCACGAAATTGTCCATCCATCGCTTTTGCCAGCCCGGCGTAGCAATGCTTTGAAACCATGTGGGGTCGATTTCGTGATTGCCGCGCTTGTCCACCGACGACGGCGTGCGCTGGAACACGTACAAGTGCCCTGCGGTTTTGGCCAGTTGCGGGATGCATTGGACCCCGGTTGCGCCCGTGCCAATGACGGCAACACGCTTGTCCGACAATCGGTCCATCGGCGCGCCATAGGCATCACCGCCGGTATAGTCATAATCCCAACGGCTGGTATGAAAGGATTTGCCTTTAAACGTTTCAATGCCGGGAATTCCGGGCAACTTGGCAATGTGTAAGGGGCCAGTGCCCATGCCGATATATTTGGCGGTGAAATCATCGCCGCGCTTGGTCGTAATCCGCCAAAGCTGCTTATCGTCCTGCCATTCGACCGCCGATGTTTCGGTGTGGAACAGCGCCTTTTCGTATAGGCCGTAATGCTCGGCAATGCGTTCACAATGCGCCAGAATTTCCGAACCGCGCACATATTTCTCACTTGGCATATAGCCGGTTTCTTCAAGCAGCGGCAGATAGATCATTGCCGCCGTATCGCACCGCACGCCGGGGTAGCGGTTCCAATACCATGTGCCGCCAACGCCGCCCGCTTTGTCGATCAGCCGGAAATCGTCAATGCCCGCTTCTTTCAGCCGTGCGCCAACGACAAGGCCGGACATGCCGGCCCCGATAAAGGCAAAGGTGACATGATCCTTAACCGGCGCGCGCTCGACATAGGGTGTATAGGGGTCAGCCGCCAATGAATCGAATTTCCCCTCCAACCGCTGATATTGGTCATTGCCTTCGGGGCGCAAACGCTTTGCCCGTTCTTCGGCATATTTCTGCTTAATTGCGTCTTTGCTCAATAGGGTTGCCATGGTCAGCCTTCCTCTTTTCGTGTCGTTCCGATGTGCCAAGCCGCGGGGTGCAAGCAATGGATTGGCTCACCCAATCGCGTCCGCGCGCTGTTTCTAATGTTATGCATTAATTATCAAGCAGGCCGCAAAGAGGCAAGCCCAATATTGCGAGAACATCACGCATTGGGATCGCTGTTTTGTCCGCCAATCGGCGGCGCTGGATTCCATCTTGCTTCAACCCCCTAATTAATGTTACGCATTAAGAATGGGTGTCAAGCGCCAGATGGGGACACCCCACGCACGACAGCTCGCAAAAAATTAGGTCTAAAATGAGCATGTCGGGAGAGTGATAGTGCAAAATGGCGAAGATGCAGCAGCCCCAATGGTGCCCTCGGCCAACATTATGGGCCAGCCACGGTCGCAAACTGTGCCGCCCTTATCGCGCCGCACCAAATTGGCGTTTGGCATGGGCGCGGTCGCCCCCGGAGTGACGTCCGGTGCGTTTGAATTCTTCCTGCTGATTTTTTATAGCCAAGTGGTCGGTTTGGACGCGCGGCTGGTTGGGCTGGCGATTCTCATTGCGCTCATCCTTGACGCGATTAGCGACCCGATTGTTGGCTATTGGTCGGATAATTTCCGCTCGCGATGGGGTCGGCGGCATCCGATGATGTATGCTTCCGCCATTCCCGTAACGCTCAGCTTCTATTTCCTGTGGACGCCGCCCGCAAACGCCAGTCAGATGACATTATTTTGGTATTTACTGGCACTAGCGGTCACGGTGCGTACTGCACTCACCTTTTATCGGACGCCGTCGAGCGCCTTGGGGCCGGACCTGACGCAAGATTATGATGAGCGCACATCGCTGCTAAGTTTGCGCTATTTCCTGGCGTGGACTGGCGGCAATGCGTTGTCGGTGTGGATGTTCTTTGTCTTATTCCGCCAATTTGCGACCGACGATTTGGACGGGCGTTTCAATCCGGCGGCCTATGAGGTGTACGCCCTGGTCGCGTCGGTGGTTGTGTTCCTGTCAATTGTTATCGGCAGCGCAGGGACGCATGCGCGCATTCCCTATCTAAAACCCGCCCCAGCCAAGCGCACTATGACGCTCAGACTGGTCTTTGCCGAATTGTTTGAGACCCTGTCCAACCGTTCTTTTCTGTTGCTGTTTTTTGCCGCCATGTTGTCGGCGGTGGCATCGGGACTGGCGTCGGGCATGTCGCTGTATTTCTTCACCTATTTCTGGGCATTTTCGGAGGTGCAAACGGGCATCGTGTTTCTAGGAACATTCGCTGCTGCGCTCATTGGCTTTGTTCTGGCGCCAATTGTGTCGCGCCGCATGGGGAAGAAACGCGGGGCGATTATCGTGGGGCTGATTGCCTTTTTGGGCGCGCCTTTGCCCATTGTTTTGCGCTTGCTCGATATCCTGCCGCCCAATGGATCGCCGTTTGTGTTCGGCTTTGTGGTCATTGCCCATATTATTGATGTGGGTTTGATTATCTGTTTCCAGATATTGTTCAACGCCATGCTCGCCGATTTGGTGGAGGACAGCGAACTTAAGACCGGCCGCCGATCAGAGGGCGTGTTCTCCGCCGCCGAAACCTTCGTCGATAAATCGGTGCGCGGGCTCGGCGTGATGGCGGCCACCGCCGTGTTAACGCTGGCCGCTTTCCCGACGGGGGCAAAGGTTGGCGATGTCAGCGCCGAAAGCCTGTGGTGGATGGGCGCCTATTATGTGCCGATTGTGCTGGTGTTGTGGATGACGATGATTGCGGTCATTTCGACCTATAAGATCGACCGCGCGGCGCATGAGGAGAACCTGCGCCGACTTGGTGGCTGATCCAGCCGCAGCATTTGCCGCAACGGCCCGTAAATTTGCTCTTGCAGAATGCGATTTAATCGATACCATTAATGCAGTCTATTGATTAGCGACCGGCGGGCAATGTCGGCGACACATGGGGAGGGATATATGATGACACGCAACGTGAGCCGAATCTATCGGCGGAAATTGACGATGATCGCGACGGTGGCCGCTTCGGCGCTGGCTCTTGGACTAAGCGCCCCCGCGATTGCCCAGAACGAGCAGGAGCAGGAGCAGGAGAAATCCTCCCGCCTGCCTGAGATTGTGGTGACCGCAACGAAGCGCGAACAATCGCTTCAGGATACGCCCGTGGCCGTGTCCGTCGTCGGCGCAGAAGAATTGGAACGCGCAGAGGTGCAGGATCTGATCGATCTGCAAACATTGGTCCCGTCGCTATCAGTGCGGCAGGGGCAGACATCGGGCAACACATCCTTCTATATTCGCGGCTTTGGCAATGGCATTAATGCTATCGGCCTTGAGCCTTCCGTCGGCGTTTTTATTGACGGCGTGTACCGGTCACGCTCGGCGGCGGCGATTTCGGACCTTCCCAATTTGGAGCGGGTGGAGGTGCTGCGCGGGCCGCAATCCACCTTGTTTGGCAAAAACGCGTCGGCGGGATTGATTTCGGTTACGACAAAGGCACCGCAATTTGAACTGGATGGCTTTGTTGAGGCGTCGGCTGGCAATTACAACCTGCGCCGCGTTGAGGGCTATATCACCGGGCCGATTACCGATACGCAGGCGGTGAGCCTGGGCGGCAATTTTAACAAGCGCGATGGCTATGCTGAGGATTTGGGAACGGGCGCGGACTATAATGGACGCAATCGCTGGGCTGTGCGCGGCGACATTTTGTTTCAACCCTCCGCCGATGTCAGCTTCCGCCTGATTGCCGACTATGACAAAATTGATGAGGATTGCTGCGCGCTGACCAATTTGGTCGATGGCCCGACAGGCGCGGCGGTGCGCTCGCTGGGCGGGCAGTTTGTCGCCGAGGACCCTTTCGCCCGCCAAGTCTATTATAACATCGTACCGACCAACGAGATTGAAAATTTCGGCGTGTCGTTGCAGGGCAATGTTGACCTTGGCTTTGGCACGATCACCAGCATTACGGCCTATCGGCGCAATGAGAATATTTCTCAATCTGACCCCGATGCGCTGAGCCTGAACCTGTTCCAAACCAACAGCCAACAGGCGGAGTTCAAGACCTTTACGCAGGAAATCCGCATCCAATCGTCAGGCGATGATAATTTTATCGATTGGACGCTGGGCGGCTTTTATTTCGATGAGAAGGTGGATGTCGCCAACCAGATTTATTTCGGCGATGACTTCCGGCCATTTCTATCGGCGTTGATTGGCAACCCGACCGCGCTGCCGCAGACCGAGGCGTTTGCCCGCATTCCGGTGGGCACATTGGGGGCCAGCGGCCAAGGGGTTTCTGACACATCCCGACAAAACAACACATCATGGTCGGTGTTCGCCACGGTGGATGTGAACCTTACCGACCGGCTGACAGCGACTGTCGGGGTCAGCTATTTGGAGGATAAAAAGGACGTCACGTTTTCCGCTACCTCCACCGATAGCCTGGCGGCGCTGAATTTGGATCAGCTTGGCTATACCGCGGCGCTGGGCACCATATTGCAGGGGCGCGGCATCAACATCACCAATCCGGCGTCGGTTGGACCATTTGTTCAAGCCAACCCGATGGCCTATGCGCAAATTCAGCAGCAAGCGCTTGCCATCGCGCTTAGCGATGCCAATCGCTTTAACAGCCTGCGCGCGCTTCAATTCTGGCCGCCGATTTTGGATTTCCCCAATGCGGTCGAGGACGGCAAGACACGCGATAGCAGCACCGATTTTCTCGCTCGACTGTCCTATAAAGTTACCGACGACATTAGTGTCTATGCGTCCTATGCGACGGGATTTAAGGCCAGTTCTTGGAACCTGTCCCGCCAAAGAAAGCCCTTTCCCACCGATTTCGTCGGCGGCAATTTGGTCGTCGATCCGGTCACACAGCGCCCCGTATTGACGGTGCCGCCGTCGGCTATCACCACCGCTGGGCTTAATAACGTCAATTTGGTGCCCGGCACACGCTATGCCGAACCCGAAGATGCCGAGGTGTATGAATTGGGCATAAAGGCACGGTTCGATACCGTTGGTTTCAACATCACCGTCTTCAAACAGACAATTAAGAATTTTCAAACTAACATCTTCACCGAAGATGGCTTTGTGTTCGCCAATGCCGCGCAACAATCGACCTCCGGCTTGGAAATGGATCTGACATGGAGCCCGACGCCGGGGCTGTTGCTCACCGGGGCGGCGACGTTCCTCGATCCGGTGTATGATAGCTTCCCCAACTTCGGACAGGGCCTTGATGTCAGCGGTCAACGCCCGCAGGGGATTGCTGACACGCAATTCACGCTTGGCGCCAATTATAATTTCACCATTGGCAGCTTGGACGGGTTCGTCCGTGCCGATTGGCAATATGTCGGCGATTCGCCCTTCTTTGACGACCCCTCGCAAGAGGCGATTATTCGGCAAACCGACCTGTCGCGTGAGCTGAATGTCGTCAATATGTCGGTGGGGGTGAGCACCCAAAGCGAAATCGACGTGACCATTTGGGCGCGCAATCTGTTTGATGACCAATATATCGTCGCGGCCACCCCGGCTCTGGCGCAAAGTGGGTCGTTCAATGGCTTCCCCAGCCAGCCGCGGACCTTTGGCGTGACGCTGCGTAAGGGATTTTAGGGTCGTTGCGCGCGCCTTCCCCTGCATTAACAAAAGGATTGAATCATGAACCGATCGCTTAATATCCTCATCCAGATCCCCCCCGTGCTGCTGGCGATGTTGTTCACCGCCATCGGTGCCGCATGGCTGTTCGTGCCAGCATCGGGGGCGCGTGCCTTTGGGTTTGAATTGCCCACAGACGGCCCGATCTTAAGCGCGACGATTGGCACTTCGGCCGCGTTCAGCCTTACCATCGCGATGTGCCTGATCATCGGCATTTGGCGAAAGGCGGGGATCTGGTATTATGCGGCGGCCATGCTGTACTTTTTCGTCGGCATTGGCCGCGTTGCCGCCGGCGCGCTCCATGGGGCGCCGCATGTGCCCGAACGCTATTTGGTTGAGTTTGCGTTCGCCGCGTTGCTGGTCCTTGCCGCGCGCAACGGAATCGTAAGCAGGGACAAAATAGCGGTTGGCGCTCTCAATTAATGCGTTATATTAGCGGCGGATAATGCAAAGTGGCTATGCGGAAAGTGAGGAGCGACAAATGCTAGGAAAAATTCTGATCGGATTGGGCGCATTGTTTGCCGTAGCGGCCATCGGAGTGTTTTGGATCACACGAAGCGGGTCCACAATCACACCTTCCGGCCAAGGGACGGTGACAACCCAGTCGGGCACGTTCGAGGCATTCCCGCTTCCCGACTATGCCGCGTCGGCGCTATCGGGTGATTATAAAAGCTATTTTGTCGAGGTCGAACCGGGGATCAAAATCCACGTTCTTGAAATCGGCACCGGCTATCCCGTGTATATGCAACACGGCAATCCAACCAATGGCATGCTCTATCGCAAAATCGCCGCCGAACTGCCCACGGACAAAATGCGGCTGATTATGCCCACGATGGTTGGCCTTGGCTTTTCCAGCAAAGTCCCGGCGAGCGAGCATAACTATGAAAATCACACGCGTTGGATGAGCGCCGCGCTCAAGCAACTCAAACTTGGCGATTTGGTCTATGTCGGTCAGGATTGGGGCGGGCCGGTGGGCCTTGCCGCGCTGATGCAATCGCCGGAATTGATGAAAGGTGCGGTCATCCTCAACACGGGCTTCACCGCGCCCAAGGAAGACTTCGAATTGTCGCGCGTGCACGCCATGGCGGCAACGCCGGTGGTGGGCGAAGTGCTGTTGGAAAATGTGGTGTCGATTTTCGACCGGCTGCACGAATCGCAGGGCGATCCAGGCAGCATATCGCCCGACGTCGCCGCGCTTTATGGGCGTCCGGTGGTGGAGAGCGGCAACAAAAAGGCGCCTTTGGCCCTTATGCGGATGGTCCCTACTGGTCCCAACCACCCCAGTTCCGACATTCTGCGCCAAGTCGAAGCCTATGTTGGCACCCTTAATATTCCGGTGGAGATTATTTGGGGCATGAAGGATCCGATCTTTGGCAAAGCGCTCGCCACGATGCGGGGGCTTTTCCCCAATGCAGCGGTAACCGAAACGCAGGGCGGCCACTTCCTGCAAGAGGAAGTGCCATCGGAGATTGCGGCGGCCATCATCCGGATTGTTGGCCAAGCACAGGCGGGGACAGCGGCCAGCGCGAAACCGGCGGGCGCGTCATCGACGTGATGCGTGCTTTGAGTTGGGGCGCTAGTCCGTTGCCGATCCATAGCGTGCCATGATAACCGTTCACTGGGAGCTCAAGGGAGGCTGGCTTGTCTAGCAGCAAATGGCGATATGGTGTTGGCGCTGCGGCGATGCTCGTTACGGCGTGTGGGTCGGGTGGTGCCGACACAGATCGCACCGACGCCGCACAAACGCAAAGCCAATGCGCGGGGCTTGCGAAACCCGAAATGGTGTGGATTGCGGGCGGGACATTCCTGCTCGGCGACGAAGCGGCGCTGCCCGAAGAAGGTCCCGCGCGCGAAGTGACCGTTGATGGGTTTTGGATTTCAAACACCGAAGTCACCAACGCGCAATTTGCTCAGTTTGTAGCCGAAACTGGCTATAAAACGGAGGCCGAATTGCCGCCGCCTGCCTTGCCGAATAGCCCGCCGGAGATGCAGCAACCGGGTTCAGCCGTGTTTCATAGGCCCAGCGTGGACAACTCCAATTGGTGGCGATGGAAAGTGGGCGCAAACTGGCGCCGCCCGACTGGCGCGGACTCGGATATAAAGGGCCGGGACAACGACCCCGTGGTGCATGTGACATATAACGACGCACGCGCCTATGCCGAATGGGCGGGCGGCACACTGCCCAGCGAAGAGCAATGGGAATATGCCGCGCGCGCGGCGCAGGCCACGATGCCGGAACCCGTCACGCCCGATGGATCCGCGACGGCCAATTATTATCAGGGGGTATTTCCCTTCCAAGATAGCGGCGACGATGGATTTTTGTCGCGTGCGCCGGTCGGTTGCTTCGCGCCCAATGCCTATGGCCTGTAAGACATGATTGGCAATGTGTGGGAATGG
>JBGSOJ010000182.1:0-1939 GCA_041739175.1 Sphingomonadaceae bacterium | reverse complement strand
GTCGGCATCGCGTGCCGTTGGCGTTGCCCCGCTTCGCATAAAGTGGGGCGTTCATTTAAAAACTCAAATGCACGCCAAGGCGGATGTCGCGCCCCGCCATGGGCACGAAATCCTTGGTAAAGCTGGCATGGCGGCGCGCCTCGACATCGAAGATATTGTCGGCGGACAGTACGATCAGGCTTTCCTTGTCCCGCCCCAAGAATTTCCAGCCCAGCGACAGATTGACCATTGTATAGCCATCGGTTGCGGTTTCAAACGCGGCAATGCGATCCTGCTTCGCCGCCCATTCGACTTCGCCACCCGCGCGGAAATCGCCCAGTTCGGCGTCCAATCCGCCCAGCAAACGTAGCGGCGGGATGCGCGGAACATCGCCGGTATTGACGCCATTGCCGTCCTTCAATTCGGCGCGCACATAATCGGCGACGCCGTGGGCGGAGAGTTTGAATGCGCCGCGTTGATAGAGGTCCGCGCCGAAATCGGCCTCAAACCCCCAATAGCGCGCCGCGCCCTGCCGGTATTGGAACACGGGCAGGCCGTCCTCCTCCGCGCCTGTTGGCACTTCGTAGATATAGTTGGAAAAATCGCTGTAATAGCCCGCCGCCGACATATGGAAATTGCCCAATGCGGCGCGCAGATAGACCTCCACGCCGTTGCTTTTTTCTTTGGATAAAGTGGGGTCGCCAATCTCAAACGCGGCGGTGGCAATGTGCGGGCCGTTGGAGAACAATTCCTCCGCCGATGGTGCGCGCTCACTGTGTGAGACGTTTACGCCCGCTTTGACAAACGGCATAAATTCCCACGCCAGTCCGAATGCGCCCGACACCGTGTCGAATTTGCGTGCGGTGGCGATGCTGGACAGATCGACATGGTCATAGCGCGCCGCGCCCTCCACGCTGAAATCGCCCATGGTGACTTCTTGCAGGGTAAACACGCCGACACTTTTTAGCGTGTTGGCGGGGACAAACGCCTCCGCGCCGATCGCCTCAAAATCGCGGGAAATCCCCTGCACGCCGGTCACCCCGCGCCAGCCATTGCGGTCGCTTTGCGCCAGTTCCAGGCGGCCTTCCCATCCGGTGGACAGGAACACGGTGCCGACCTCGTCGCCTTCAAATTCGGTGTGGGTGTAATCGGCATAGCCGATGCGCAATTTGGCCTTATCGATAAAGCCGCCGACTTTCACTTCACCGCGAAAATCGCCGCGTATTTGGCGCAGGTCAATGGAGACGGGGGCCTCGCCTTCTTCTTCGCCGCCGTGGTCTTCTTCTTCCTCCTCACCGTGCGCATGTTCAGCGCCGGGGCGGGCGGGGATGCCATAGACGCTGTCATACACGCCCGCGGAAAAGCCGAACGACGCCGTATCGGTGACATAGCCAAGGCCAAGGCCCATGGTGTACGTCTCCGTCCCGCTGTTCGGGATAACGCCGGTCAGGCCCGCCAATTCCGTCAGATCGGCGGCCTCATCATCATGGCCTTCCTCCGCCTCAATCGCGGCATCGGCGAGCAAGTCGGCACGCAAATCGGGGCCAAAGACGAAGCCGCCGGTGCTGAGATCGTCTGATTTGCGGTAGCTGCCATCGATATGCAGCACCAATGGCCCGCCCATCGCAATGTCCAGCGCCGCGCCGCCGCCGCGCTCATCCGCCGCGGTGCCGAAATTGCCGATCGCGTCGAAATGCAGCCCATCCTCCGGCACACTGCGCGGAATCCGCCGGTCGATAACATTCACCGCGCCGCCGATTGCCTGGCTGCCGTAGAGCAGGACCGCTGGCCCGCGCAGGACCTCAATGCGTTCGGCGGTTAAGGGATCGATCGACACGCCATGGTCGGCCGAGGTGCTGCTGGCGTCCAAAGTCCCCAACCCATCGGTGAGCACCGCGACGCGCCCGCCCTGCATCCCGCGCAAGACGGGGCGCGAGGCACCGGGCGAGAAGCTGGTGGC
>JBGSOJ010000176.1:0-4437 GCA_041739175.1 Sphingomonadaceae bacterium | reverse complement strand
CAATTTGGCGGCAGCGACCATTTGCTTGGCCTTGGTGATCTTCTGGGTCGATTTGACCGAGGCGATCCGCCCTTTGAGTTCTTTAAGCGAAGCCAATTTGCCTTACTCCTTCCTCTCCTTTTGGGAGAGGATAGTGAAACTTGGGCCGATGTATATCGGTCCTAGTGAAACTTGGTGAGGGGTGCTGCCCGTTGATGGCGGGCCACCCTCACCCAACCCTCTACCTCAAGGGAGAGGGCAAACGGTTTACGCAAACGATTTCGCGTAAGCGTCGAGCACGGCGACCAATTTGTCCTTAAGGTCGTTGCCCAAATCCTTCGTGTCGCGGATACCGCCAAGCACATCGGCATGGCTGGCACGCATGTGGCTGAGCAGGCCTTCCTCGAAACGACCCACATCTGAAACAGGGATGCTGTCCAGATAGCCATTCACGCCCGCGAAAATCGACACCGTTTGCTCTTCGAAGGGCAGGGGCGAGAATTGCGGTTGCTTCAACAACTCGGTCAAGCGCGCACCACGGTTGAGCAATTTTTGCGTCGAGGCGTCAAGGTCGCTGCCGAACTGCGCAAAGGCGGCCATTTCGCGATATTGCGCCAGCTCCAGCTTGATCGAGCCCGAAACCTTCTTCATCGCCTTCGTCTGCGCGGCCGAACCCACGCGCGACACCGACAGACCGACGTTAATTGCGGGGCGGATGCCCTGATAGAAAAGGTTGGTTTCGAGGAAGATCTGACCATCGGTAATCGAAATCACGTTGGTCGGGATATAGGCCGACACATCGCCCGCCTGCGTTTCGATGATCGGCAGCGCGGTTAGCGAACCATTGCCATTATCGTCGTTCATTTTCGCGGCGCGTTCCAACAAGCGAGAGTGAAGGAAGAACACATCGCCGGGATAGGCTTCACGGCCCGGAGGACGACGCAGCAACAGCGACATTTGGCGATAGGCAACAGCTTGTTTTGACAAGTCATCGAACACGATAACGGCGTGCATGCCATTGTCGCGGAAATATTCGCCCATCGTCACGCCGGTGTAGGGGGCAAGATATTGCAGCGGCGCAGGCTCCGAAGCGGTGGCGGCAACGACAATGGAATATTCCATTGCGCCGTTTTCTTCCAATTGCTTCACAATTTGCGCAACGGTCGAACGCTTTTGGCCGACGGCGACATAGATGCAATAGAGTTTCTTGCTTTCGTCATCGCCCGCGTTAGCGGTTTTTTGGTTGATGAAAGTGTCAATGGCGACAGCGGTTTTGCCCGTCTGGCGGTCGCCAATAATCAATTCGCGCTGACCACGGCCCACAGGGACGAGCGCGTCAATGGCTTTGAGGCCGGTTTGCACCGGTTCATGCACCGATTTGCGTGGGATAATGCCGGGCGCTTTTTTCTCAACGCGCATCCGCTCGGTATATTCAATCGGGCCTTTGCCATCGATCGGGTTGCCCAGGCCGTCAACGACGCGGCCAAGCAAGCCCTTGCCGACGGGGACGTCCACAATGGTGCCAGTCCGCTTAACAACATCACCTTCTTTAATCGCGGCGTCCGAACCGAAAATCACGACGCCGACGTTATCAGCCTCAAGGTTCAACGCCATGCCCTGCACGCCATTGGCAAATTCGACCATTTCGCCGGCCTGCACTTTGTCGAGGCCGTGAACGCGGGCGATACCGTCACCGACGGACAGCACGCTGCCGACTTCGCTGACTTCGGCTTCGTTGCCGAAATTGGCGATCTGGTCCTTGATGACCTTTGAGATTTCTGCGGCGCGAATATCCATGACTTTATTCAACCTTTCATCGGGCTATTTTGTCGCGGGGGCTTAACCCCGCATCGCCTGGGCGAGGGTGTTCAAACGGGTTTTGATCGAGCTATCGATCATCTGACTACCAATGCGGACGACCAACCCGCCAAGCAGCGAGGGGTCAACTTTGGTAGAAACGGTAACATCGCTGCCGACGCGCTTGGCCAATTGTGCCTTTACGGCGTCCAATTGCGCATCGGAAAGCGGAAAGGCGCTCATCACTTCGGCGCGTACTTCGCCGCGATGGGCGGCTGTAAACGCACGGAAAGCACGGATCACGGCGGGCAATTCGGCCAAACGACGGTTGTCGGCGAGGACACCCAAAGTATTGGCTGTCAGCGTATCAATGTCCATGCTCTGCGCCAAGGCGGCGACCGTCGATTTGGCGTCCGCGCGGCTGACCACGGGGCTATTGATCAAGGCGCGCAAATCTGCGGATTCGCCCAAAACCGCACTAAGGCGATCAAGGCTGTTTTCCACCTGGGCCAGTGAATTGCTGCTTTGGCTCAATTCGAACAAGGCCGTTGCATAACGCCCTGCCAAACTTGCCGAAATCCCGCCGGAATTGTCCACGCGCGCTGTTCCTCCGCAATGGGATTGAAAACCTAAAAGTCGCTGGGTTGCAGAATGCCCGTAACCCGCGATTGGGGCGGCGCTTAGCAACCTTATTGCTGCGATGCAAGATAGCGTCCGGTGCTTTTGCATGGATTAAAGCAAAGTGATCGGAATTCTTGGCATGATCAGCCCGCCGGCAGCGCGGAAACGCGCCATTTTGTGCGGGCAATTGGCAGGCGAGTGAAAATTTTTGGTATAATTTTCGACTAAGGTATAAGGATGCACTCGGGGCGCTTTTAAGGGGGATTTATGGAAAACGAAACACGGTCCAATGCTGGAACAGCAGGAGACGTCGTGGTGCAGGATAAATCATCCCTGTCGCGGCAAATAATCCAATTTCCAATCACATTGTTGATGATTGGGCTGGCGATACAAGTGGCGGTGCTGGCTATATTTGGCTTGGGTAAGTTTGGGCAGTATTTGCCGGACGACGGCCCCGTGCTGTTAATCGTTCCCATTGCGGGATGCACGGCTGTATTGATGGCGCATTGGGCGTTCAACCGTTATATTGACGCCGATCCGCATAATGACGTGTCGGGCAAAGGCGCGGTGTTGGAAACAGGTGCGGGCGTTATCTTTGGCTTCGGCCTTTTTACGCTGATAACGGCGGTGGTATGGGCCATGGGCGTTTATACGCCCGGGGAATTTAATAGCTTCGACACCATCTGGCCGATGCTCGCGACCTTTGCCCTCATCCCCGGCGTGACCGAGGAAATCCTATTTCGCGGCCTAATTTTCCGCTATCTGGAGCGCGCGGCGGGTAGCTGGATAGCGCTGTTCCTCTCCGCCCTTTTGTTTGGCTTTGCCCATTATACGAACCCCAACGCGGGGCTGATCCCCGCCATCGCCATCGCGATTGAGGCGGGCATTATGTTGGGCGCGGTTTACATGCTGACGCGTCGGCTATGGGCGGCGATTGGCGTACACGCGGCGTGGAATTTCACGCAAGGCTGGGTCTATGGCATACCGGTGTCGGGATTTTCTGAGCCGGGACTGATTGATTCCACGCGCAATGGCCCAGATTGGCTGACCGGCGGTGCGTTCGGATTGGAGGCGTCCGTGGTGGCGATGGTTCTGGCCGCACTTGCCGGGCTTATCTTGCTATGGATTGCGCACCAAAGAGAGCAGTTTGTCGCGCCGATTTGGGTTCGGTAAGTCGAATCGGCGGTTGCCGACCGCCTTATTGGATTGGCTCAAGATTTTTCTGGTTTGAACGCAGGTTTCGGGAAGCACGCTGGTGCTGAACTCCGTAAACAATGGGTATAACAAGGAGACATACCCATGACTTACCGTATTCAGGGGCTGGACCCCGTCCCATTTAAGTCCTTTTTTGCGATGAATACCGATGCGTTGTCCGAAAACCGCGCTCATATTGTTGAGGCCACCGCGCCTGTCGGCTTTCCATGCCGCGTGACCCTGCGCGATGCCGATGTGGGGGAACGATTGTGTCTTTGTCATTATGTTAGCCATGATAGTAAAACGGCGTATCGCAATGCCTATGCCATTTATGTTCGTGAAAATGCGACAGAAGCCGCCGTCTTCGTTGACGAGGTGCCACCCGTTTTCATTGGGCGCCCCTTGGCTCTACGTTGCTTTAACACCGACGGAATGCTGTGCGCGGCCCATTTGGTTTTGCCGGGACAAGATCCCAATGCCGCCTTGCGTAGCGCCTTGGACAACCCATTGGTTGCTTACATTGACGTCCATAACGCGGCGCACGGGTGTTTCTCCGCTCGGGTGGAACGCGATTGAGTACGGATTGGCCTTTAGACGACGAGATATGCTGGGCGGCGGTCTGCAATCGGGATCGCAGCTTTGACGGGCAATTTGTGACAGGCGTGTTTTCCACCGGCATATATTGTCGGCCCAGCTGTTCGGCGCGGCATCCCGCGCGGCGCAATGTGAAGTTTTTTGCAAGTGGCATCGCCGCACGGGATGCGGGGCTGCGCAGTTGCCTCCGCTGCCGTCCCGATGAGGCCTCCCGCGAAGATGTCGCGATAGAGGCCGCATTGGCCCTGCTGG
>JBGSOJ010000158.1:0-3722 GCA_041739175.1 Sphingomonadaceae bacterium | reverse complement strand
CGACCGGCGAAGGGTCGCGCTTGTGTTCATCTCCCCCGTGTTCGCCACCAACAGCCATAAGGGCGCGCGGCCGCTTGGTCCCTTGGCGTATCAGCGCATGGCGCGGCGGGCGGAGGCGCTGGGCATGATCCCCTTGCCGCTGGGTGGAATGAATGCCGCGCGGGCGCGGATGTTGAAAGCCACGGGGTTTGGCGCGATTGATGGGTTGGTGCGCTAATCCTAATGCACAAACCGCGCGACCACATCGCGGTAGCTGCGCGATACCTTTACGTCCGCGCCGCTTTCCAGCACCAAAAAGCATTCACCATTGGTGTGCGGCTTCACCTGCCGCACCTGATTAAGGTTCACAATCCACGACCGATGCACCCGCTGAAACACGCGCGGGTCGAGGCGTTTTTCCAGATCCTTCATCGTCTCGCGCAAAATCAGCGAATTGTCGGCGGTGTAGATGCACATATAATCGCCCGCGGCCTCAATCCGTTCGATGCTGTCCACATCGACGCGGAAAATCTGCCCGCGATCCTTTATGTTGATCAGCTTTTCAAAACGGCTGCTCGCCATTTCATCGTCGGCGGGCATATATTCCTCGGCGGCCTCGGGCGCGACTTCGGTGATAACATTGCGCAGCCGTTCGACTTCTTCCACGCCGCGTTTTTCGGTAAGGCGGGTGCGGATGCGGTCCATGGTGTCGGCGAGCCGTTCGGGCTCAACCGGTTTCATTAAGTAATCAATCGCATCGGCCTCAAACGCCTTAATCGCGTGTTCGGAATAGGCGGTCACGAACACGAACAAGGGCGGGTCGATGTCCATCACCCCCTGCACCACCGAAAAACCGTCGAAGCCGGGCATTTGAATGTCAAGGAACACCAGATCGGGTTTCAGCGTCTTTATCTTGCGAATGGCCTCACGCCCATTTTGGCAGGTGGCGACAATGTCGATGTCCTCAAACGCCTGCAAGCGCAGTTGCAGCCCCTGAATCGCTAGTTTCTCATCATCGACGAGGATGGTGCGGATGGTCATGCGTCAATCATTCCTTTGCTACTCCCCCAAAATTGCCAAAGCCGTTTCTTTGGCGTCCCCGATTCTTTTTGGCCGGTATTTTCTTGTTGGTCCGTCTTTTGGTCTTGCGCCGCCATGTGGGCCGCCGCCGCAGGGGCCGCTCCATTTTGCGTTTGCGGCGCGCGCTGCTCATTATTCGCCGGAAGCATCGGCGGCAGGCCGCTGGAAAATTGCCCACCGGAAAACGCCGCCAATTGGCCCGGCGCGGTCTGGCTATAGGGCAATTCGATCGCCACCTCAAAACCGCCGGTGACTTTGCTGGTTATATCAAAGCGGTGGTTGGTACCATAGGTTTGTAACAGCCGCTCCCGAATGTTCGCCATGCCGACGCCGGTGGAGACGGTGCCGCGCGCTTGCTCGCCGTGCAGGCCGGGGCCGGTGTCGGAAACAATAATGCGCACATTGCGGCCCAACATCTGCGCCGAGACCATGATATCCGCGCCATCCTCCTTCGCCGACACCGCATATTTGACCGCGTTCTCAACCAAAGGTTGCAGCAATAACGACGGGATCATCCCATCGCGGACATTGGGATCAATGGTGTAGCTGACGCGCAAGCGCTCCTCAAACCGCATTTTTTCAATGTCGAGGTAGAGTTTCAATGTCTCCACCTCCTGCGCAATGGTCACCATTCCCGCATTGGTTTCGGTCAAAGTGGACCGCAGAAACGACGACAATCGCGACAGCATCGCATTGGCGGCATCGGTCTCTTTCAGCAGCACAAGCGTCGAAATCGAATTCAATGTGTTGAACAGGAAATGCGGATTAAGCTGATAGCGCAGCATCGCCAATTGCGCCGTTGCCGCCTGCGCCGCCAGATAGAGCATCTGATCCTGCTGCTCCTCCGCGCGCACATAATAATTGATCGCGTAATATAATGCCGACCAAGCGGCGAGCAGGATCGCCTCAATATACAAATTGCCCAGCAAGAGGGAGAGATAGGGGCTTTCGCTATCGGGGCGAATGCTGGTGAACACCCAGGTGTCAATCACCGCATAGGTTGCCGCCGCCACGGCAAAGGCACCGACCGTGGTGCTCCACAAAATCACCGGCCGCCGGTTCAGCACCTGCCGGTACACCAGCGACAGGATCAGCGACAGGCAATAACCGACGACTGTGGACAGGAACACGAACAATATCGTGCGCCACGCGCTGCTCGCCGCGAAATTGGAGGCAATGCGCAGCGCCGCCGCACCCGCCCAACCGGCGGCTTGCAGGTACCAGAACGCACGCGCCTTGTTGGCGAAAAAGGGCGTATAGGGCAGTTCGCGGGGCGTCATCACATTGCGCAATCTAGACTGCCGCGCGGATTATGAAAAGGCGGCTTTGCGCCCCATGTCACAGTTTTGCCTTAAAAGCCGGACACTTCGCCTCGTGCGCGCAGATATTGCGCCATTTTTTGTGCAGTTTCGTCGCTTAGATGGATATAGACGCGGCGCGCATCGGTGGGATCGGCGCGGCGTTCCAAATAGCCTTCATCGGTCATCGATTTGATCCAGCGCAGCGCCGTCGTTGCGGGGACGGCGGCGGCGATGCACAGGCTGCTGACCGAGACTTTGGTGCCCTCCAACCGCGATGCCATCAGGTCGAGCAGGATGTCCCATGCCGGATCAGCAAACAATTCCTCGGCAAAAAAGCGCGTCCGCAGGCGGCGCACGCGGATCAGGTTGCGGATCGATGTGGGGTCAATCTCCGCCTCCGCCGCGCTCGCCGTGATGGAGGTAAAGGGCAACGGCGCGCGGCCCGATGGCGGCAAATAGCTGCGCGGCTTGTCGGCGAGATAGTCCGCGCCAATCGCGTCATCCTCCTCCGCCTGCGCCAATTTGGATAAAGCGCGGGCGAATTCCGCCAATTCGGCGCTGATTTTTGAAAGAGCTGGCGTCGTTTGGTCCTTCTTATGATCGAAAAGCGTACCCATGGTCCGTGTCCTTGTTGCGACAGTTATAGCCGACAATAACGCTGCGGGATCATCACCTATTACGAGTTGCGTTAGTTCCTCCGGCACCAAACCAAAGAGCGCATCAATCCGTTCCAAATCGGTGACGACTACCAAACGCGTACCGTTGGATTTACAATAGTATACCAATTCGGAGATTTCGCTGTTCGTCCCGTCCATTTCGGCGCGAAGGTCGATGCAAATGGCGGTTTCTTTGTGCGATTCGTCACTTTCGTGTGCGGCAAGCAGCGCGGCAATCGAATCGACCCGGTATGGCGTGACCCCGCTCACGCTGCACAGCTCACTAAGCAGATTGACCAAGGCGGTATCGCCGCAAGCAATTGAAAGTGAGGCGCTTTTTTGATCGTAGCGCAGGTCGGAAAAGCGGTCCATTTTGGCCTCATCATTGGCTTGCAATCGGTTTTGGTGTTCCACGCGCCCCCATTGGCCGCGCGCATCCATATTGGACTCAAAAAGCAAGATGGGACAATAAATTTAGTCGTTTTATGACCAAAGTTTGTAAATCTTTGTAAATTTATCGCCAATTTTATAATTATATTTCGCGATGAACGCTCCCAATCGAACGATTCGGTCAAATCGCGGCGAAAGCGGGGGTTTCAGTGTCGCTTGGCGGCGGCTATGCGCTGTGCCGCTCGATCAGGGTGACGGGAAGCCGGTTCTCGCCCGGGGCCTGCCCCTCAATCATGGCCAGCAATTGCGCGACCAG
>JBGSOJ010000156.1:0-4298 GCA_041739175.1 Sphingomonadaceae bacterium | reverse complement strand
GCAGGTGTTTTTCCATGAAACTGGATATAAAATAATAGCTGTGGTCATAGCCGTCATGCATGGTCAGATCGAGATTTATGCCCGCCGCGTCGCACGCCTCCGCCAGCAAATGGGGACGCAATTGCTCCTCAAGGAAATTATCCGCGCCGCCCTGATCGACCAGCAAGGCATCGACCCGTGCACCGTCGGCAATCAGCGCGCAGGCGTCATACGCGGGCCATCGCGCTTTATCGCCTCCCAAATATCCGCCTAACGCCTTCTGCCCCCACGGCACTTGGCTTGGCGATACGATGGGCGCGAAGGCGGAAATAGCACGGAAGGTTTGGGGGTTACGCAGGCCGATGGTTAGCGCGCCGTGGCCGCCCATGCTGTGCCCCATAATCGACTGCCGCGCCATATCGGCCGGAAATTCGGCGGCGATGAGGGCTGGGAGTTCATTCTCAATATAGGTGCGCATCTGGTAATGCGCGGCGAAAGGTTCTTCTGTGGCGTCCACATAAAATCCCGCACCAAGGCCGAAATCATACGCACCAGTGGGATCATCCGACACGCCTTCACCACGGGGCGAGGTATCCGGCGCGACGAAGATCAGACCCAATTCCGCGCACATCCGCCGAAACTCGCCCTTTCCCGTCACATTGGCATGGGTGCAGGTGAGACCCGACAGATACCACACCACCGGCAACCGCGCGCCGTCTGCGTGGGGCGGGACATAGACGCTAAACGTCATATCCGTTCCGGTAGCAGTGGAGGCGTGGCGATATACGCCCTGCGTTCCGCCGAACGCGCGGTTGCTCGATAGCGTTTCCATGCGCTTAAACTATAGCCACTTCAGCGCGCACAATTTGTTACCCGCTGGATCGCGCAAGTAAGCGAGGTACAATTTCATGCCCGCGCCCTCACGGATGCCGGGATCTTCTTCAATCGCGGTGCCGCCATTGGCGACGCCTGCGGCATGCCAGGCATCGGCCTGTGCTTCATCCTTTACACCAAAGCCAATGGTGCAGCCATTGCCGTGGCACGCCGGTTCGCCGTCAATCGGCTTTGTTACCATGAAAATGCCGGTATCGGTGCGGTAAACAATGCGGCCCTTGGGATCGATATGGCCGGGCGCATAGCCCAGAGCGCCAAGGGTGGCGTCGTAAAAGGCCTTTGATGCGTCGATGTCGTTGGAACCGACCATGATATGGCTGAACATTTGGGAATCTCCTAAGAAGTGTTGCTTTATGGTGATGGCGGAGCCGCCTGCGGATGGCAAGTTCGCCGTGGTGTCCAGACACAAAAAAGCCGCCCGTTTGACGGGGCGGCTCTTTTGCTTACCGGAGGCTTACTTGACTGTCACGGTCACCGCACGGCGGTTTTGCGCCCAACTGCCTTCATCGCTGCCCAGCGCCTGCGGGCGTTCCTTGCCATAGCTGACAGTCTGGATGCGGTTTGATGGAACGCCGAGCGAAATCAAATATTGCCGCGCCGCATTCGCCCGGCGCTCACCCAAAGCCAAGTTGTAATCGCGCGTGCCGCGTTCATCGGCATGGCCCTCAATCACCAAAATGGTGTTGGGATACCGCATCGCCCATTGCGCCTGGGCCTGCAAAATCACCATATCGGCATTGTCGACATTATACCGATCGGTGTCGAACAATATGCGGTCGGATGGGACCGAACGCAGGAAATCCGCCTGACTTCCCGGACCCGTGTCAACGCCGCCGGTGCCGCCTGTGTTGTAGCCGGCATTAGGATCATATGCGCTGCCGCCCTGCGCATAGGGATCATAAGTGCCGACGCCGCTGCCCTCACCATAGCCGGGGGCAGGGGGGAGTTCATCGACTTTCTTCTTACCGCACGCGCCAGTAAGCAGCAGGGCAGAAAGTGCCAATGCGGATGCAAGCGCACGGCCCTTGGGCAGGAAATGGGTCATTTCGGTCTCCTTCGTACGGCCAGTCTGGCGCGATGTGTTTCTAAACTACAGCAAAATCGGATGAATTGTAAATGATAGGCTAAGGCTGTGTGTCCCGATTACGGGCGGATTGGTCCCCATGCCGGGTCGCTGCCATCCACGGGCGTTGGCAGTTTGCGTTCGTTGGCGCCGGTCAAATCGACCTGCCAAATACTGGTCTCCCCGCTGCCCTTTTCGGTGCGGAAGAATTGGATGACGCGGCCATTGGGGGCAAAGGTCGGCGCTTCATCCTGCCAACTGTCCGTTAGCAAGCGCTCGCCTGTGCCATCGGGACGCATCGTACCGACGCGGAAATCACCCGCTATCCGGGTAAAAGCAATCAAGTCGCCACGCGGGCTCCATTCCGGGGTAGCATAGCGGCCACTGCCCCGGCTGACCCGGCGTTGGCCGGTGCCGTCGCGGTTCATCACATAGATCTGCTGGCTGCCCGAACGATCGCTTTCAAACACAATTTGTTTGCCATCGGGGGAGAAGCTGCCGCCGACATCAATGCCGGGTTCCGTGGTCAGGCGCATGGGCGTGCCGCCCCGCGCGCTGATGATATAAATGTCGGTGTTGCCGCCAATCGCCATCGAGTACAGAATCGACTGTCCATCGGGCGACCAGCGCGGCGCGAAGGTCGGATTGCGGCTTTCGGTGACCAATGTCTGCACGCTGGTTTTTTCGTCAAAAATGTAGATCCGTGGATTGCCATCGGCGTAGCTGAGATACAATATTTTGCTATAATCCGGCGACCAGCGCGGAGTGAGCGCCGTGAATTGCCCATTGGTGAGGAAGCGGTGGTTCGCGCCGTCACTGTCCATCACCGCAAGGCGTTTGACGCGCCGCCCCTTTGGTCCGGTTTCGGCAATATAGGCAATGCGGCTGTCGAAAAACGGCATTTCACCGGTCAGCTTGCCATAAATGCTATCGGCGCATTTGTGCGCGGCGCGGCGCCAATCGGCGGCGTCGACGCGGTATCCGGCGTTCGCTTGTGCGCTACCAAAACCGACATCGTAAAGGTAGCAGCCGATAAGCAATTTGCCACTTTCATCGACCTTAACGAAGCCTTGAATCAATTGGTTCGCGTTGCGCGCGCGCCAATACTCAAATTGCGGCGCGGTGACTTCAGCCTCTGTCGGGGTTTTGATGCCCGCAGGGCCAATTGCCTGAAACACACCCGAGGCTTCCAAGTCGGACGCGATCACTTGCGCAATTTGTAGCGACAAAGCATCGGTGCTGCCTGCCGCCGTGTTCACTGACTGCGGCGCGGCAAGGCGGGGGACGGCAATGGTTCGCGTTTTGGCGACGTCATAGGTGACGACTTCGTCCACCTCATCCTCGGTTGTTTGTGCCAGCGTTGGCGCGGTAATCAGCGACATGGCGGTGAGCGCGATGCTCGTCCGCAAAAAAGTTCGCCCCGTTTTCCGCAAAGATGATGTCATGGCCTGCTCCTATAAATCATTTGGCACCAAAGCTGATGCGGATGGCTTTCCAGCTTTCATAAGTATTGGGGTCCAGCCCGCGAAACGGTGCGGCTTTCCGAATTGAGCTTAACACGCACTGCTTCACCGGCTCCATTTGCGGCGAGTTGCTTGCGGTTTTGCCCGATTGCGTCACATTGGAAAGGCTGGCCAGTGACCCGTTTTGGTTGAGGTTGATTGTGACTGTGGTGACAATTTTGTTCACCTCCACGCCACTGGGAATGCAACTGCCGACGTTGATCTGGCCACCGATTTTGGCTTTGGCGACTTTGGTATCGGCCGCGTTTGCAACGCCTTTGTTGCCGCCGCCCTTGTTTCCGCCACCGGTGGGGTTAAAGCGGCTCGCCCGCTCCCGGTCCGCCTTTTCGCGCGCAGCCTGGTCGCGCGCTGCTTTCTCGCGCGCGGCCTTATCTCTTGCCGCCTTATCCCGCGCTGCTTTATCCCGCGCTGCTTTATCCCTCGCTGCTTTATCCCTCGCTGCTTTGTCCGCAGCAGCCTTGTCGCGTGTTGCTTTATCCCGCGCTGCCCTTTCTTTCGCCGCCTTATCCTTGGCGGCGCGGTCGCGTGCGGCTTTATCCTTTGCCGCTTTGTCCTTTGTGGCTTTGTCGCGGGCTGCCTTATCGTTGGAGGCACGTTCGCGTGCCGCTTTGTCGCGCGCGGCTTTGTCTCGCGCCGCTTTGTTCCTTGCGGCCTGATCAGCTGCGCGCTTGTCCGCTGCGGCCTTATCGCGTGCGGCTTTTTCAGCCTTTGCCTTATCGGCGGCGCTGGTGTCGGGTTTTGGCTTTACCGCCGGCGCGGGTTCGGGGATCGGTGCGGGAGCAGCTTCCGGCTCCATCACTTCTTCAACCACGACCTCTTCCGGCGGCGGCGTCACGGTC
>JBGSOJ010000020.1:0-8447 GCA_041739175.1 Sphingomonadaceae bacterium | reverse complement strand
AAAGCCGCCGCAATCGCCGCGACGCACCCGCCGCCGGGCGCCTGCAGCCGGTGCACCTCCGCATCGGCGTCGAACACCGGCACATTTTCCTCACGCAACATAGCCGCCAGCGTCGATTTGCCCATGCCAATGGAGCCAGTTAGGCCGATGATGAGAGGCCGCGATTGCGGCGCATTTTCGTTCATGGCGTCATGGCCTCAACAGTATTTCGCGCAGCGCCGCGTCCTGTTCATCGCTGCTTGGCGGGGCCTGCCCGAACAAAAGCTCAAACGCGATCGCCGCCTGCCCGATCAGCATTTCCAGCCCATCGACCGTCATAAGATCACGCGCCCGCGCGGCACGCAACAGGTCGGTTTCCAGCGGGCTATAGACGATATCGTACACCACGGCGTCATCGGGCAAGGGCAACAAATCGACATGCAATGCCTCCTGCCCGGTCATGCCCAAAGGGCTGGCATTGACCAGCAATGCAGCGGGCGGAAGCGCGGCGTCCATCGGAAGCACTTCGCCCTTCATCCCAAATTGCCCTAGTAGGCCCATCGCCTTCATCGGACTCCGCGCCAGCACGCTGATGTGGGCAAAGCCCAATGCCTTTAACGCAAAGACGATTGCCCGCGCCGCGCCGCCGGTGCCGATGAGGATGGCGCTTTCCCCAGTCCAATCGCGGTCGGCAATCGGCGCCGCAAAGCCGCCGGCGTCGGTGTTGGTGCCGAAGAACGCGCCACTGGCATCTCTTGCGACAGTGTTGATCGCGCCAATGCTGCCCCGCACATTGCCGGGGTCAGGCACATGATCAAGCGCCGCAATCTTATGCGGTATCGTAATGTTGCACCCCATAAACAACGGATCGGCAGAACGCGTCGCGAAATACGCGCTTAAATCCGCCGCGCTCACCAATTGCTGCCGATAAAGCACATCCAAACCGGCGGCCTCTGCCCAGAACCCATGGATCGTCGGCGACTTGCTGTGTTTGATGGGATCGCCGATAACCTCGGCATAGGGACGGTCAGCGGAAGGCAGAAATTCAGGCATATCGGTCCTTTGACATCATGATGGCATTGCTCCGCGCACCCGCAGATAATCGAGCACGGCAAGCAATGGCAGGGCAATGATGGAGAAATGGCTCCCCTCCACGCGCGCAAACAATTGCGCACCTTCGCCCTCGATTTGATAGCAACCGACGGAGTGGCGAATATCCTCCCAATGCTGCGCGACATAGGCATCAATAAAGCCATCGGACAGCACCCGCATGGTCATTTTCGCGGTGTCGATATGCCGCCACACGGGCCGCGCATCTTCGGCAAACACGGCGGCGGAAATCAGCCGGTGCGTTTGCCCACTCATCCGGCGGAGTTGTTCGCGCGCGTCATCCGGCGTGGTGGGCTTATCCAGCTGGCTGCCATCGGCAAGCTCCAGCACTTGATCGCCGCCCAGTACCAAAACGCCGGGAACCCGCCGTGCGATTTTCATCGCCTTAGCCTCCGCCAAGGTATCGGCAAGATCGCGCGCGGAAATCCCTTGCGCGCGCAAGCCGTCTTTAAGCGCATCCTCATCGAGGCCCGGCGCAAGTGGCTCGACCAACACGCCAGCGGCGCGGAGCATCGCGAGGCGAAACGCGCTGCCCGATGCAAGCACGATCGTCTTATCGGCGTCGGCATCGCGCGTCATGACGGCGTTGACCGGTCGGCAAGGTTTTTCGCCGCCTGTCGCTCTTGATACAGGCGCAGGATTTCCGCGGAACTTTCCTCAATCGAGCGCCGCGTCACATCAATCACCGGCCAACCGCGATCGGCGAACATGCGTCGGGCGTACGCGATTTCCTCGCGCACTTTTTCGGTATCGACATAATCGGTCTCCGGCGCTTGGTTGAGCGACAGCAGCCGGTTACGCCGCACCTGAATCAACCGGTCGGGATTGGTGGTGAGGCCGACAATAAACGGATGCTTTAGGCGAAACAGCATATCGGGCGGCGGCGATTCAGGGACGATAGGGATATTCGCGGTCTTAAGCCCGCGATTGGCGAGATAAATACTCGTCGGCGTTTTGGAGGTCCGGGAAACGCCGGCAAGCACAATGTCCGCCTCCTCCCAATCCTCCCACGCAATGCCATCATCATGCGCAATCGTATAGTGAATCGCATCGACGCGGTCGAAATAGGCGCTATCGAGCACATGCTGACGCCCCGGACGCGCGCTTGCCGATTGACCCAGCAGGCTGGAGAGCGCCGCAACCGTGGGATCGAGCACCGCAATCGCGGGCAGGCCCAATGTTGCACATCGCCGCTCCAACAATTCGCGCAATTTGGGATTGGAGATTGTGAACAGCACCAGCCCGGGGTTCGCCGCGACATCGGTGATGATGCGGCCCATATGCTCCTCATTGCGGACCATCGGCCAGAAATGCTTGGCTTTTTCCACGTCGTCAAATTGCGCCAGCGCCGCTTTGGCAATATTTTCCAGCGTTTCGCCCGTGCTATCGGAAATAAGATGTATGTTCAGCCGCATGGATGACAGCATTGTGGGCGAATCGGGGATAAATCAAGGGACGAGTTGGGGGATAAGTTTGCGTGGTACTTTCATCCCCACTGCCCGCCGATTCGTCCACAGCCAATACCCCGCCACCGATTTGCATCCACAGCCTGTGAATAATGGGTGTAACAAAACCGACTCATTGCTCCGCCGCGCATCCACCTGAGTCAAGTTGTTGGCAAAGGCGTGCAAACTGCTATGACCCGCGTTATCCACTGGCCAACAACCTTCATCATCTTTTTTATAAAAATATATTGATTTGATATGGGGGGATAGGAAGTGTGGGAATGCCCGCGTAAAACAGGGTGCACGATGACGCGTAAGACAGGAAAGCCATGACCGATTTGACTCCGCACAAAACTCTGCTCGCCACCCTTAAGGGGGAGAAACAGGCGCGCCCTCCCGTTTGGCTGATGCGGCAGGCGGGGCGGTATCTGCCCGAATACCGGGACTTGCGCGCCGAAAAGGGTGGGTTTTTGGAACTGGTCTATGACAGCGATGCTGCCGCCGAGGTGACCTTGCAACCCATTCGCCGCTTTGGCTTTGACGGGTCTATTCTGTTTTCGGACATTTTGGTCATCCCCTATGCGATGGGGCAGGATTTGTGGTTCGAAACCGGCGAAGGCCCGCGTCTTGCGCCGCGTTTGGCGGAGACCGGCGTAAAGCAATTGGATGCGTTTGTTGCCGCGCCCGAGCGCCTGACCGCGATTTATGACACGGTGCGCAAGGTCGCCGCCGCTTTGCCCGCCGAAACGACCTTCTTGGGCTTTGTTGGCAGCCCGTGGACGATTGCCACCTATATGGTCAACGGCCAGGGTAGCCGTGATCAGCATGAAACGCGGCGCTTTGCTTATGCCAATCCAGCGGATTTTCAGGTGCTCATTGACGCCATCGTCGCGATTACCGTCGATTATCTGGTGGGGCAGATCGAGGCCGGTGTTGAGGCCGTGCAATTGTTCGACAGCTGGGCCGGATCGCTTAGCCCGCAGGAATTTGAACAATGGGTGATTGCGCCCAATGCCGCGATTGTGAAGGCGTTAAAGGCGCGGCATCCGAATACGCCGATTATCGGTTTCCCGAAAGGTGCGGGCGGCAAGCTGCTTTCTTATTATGAGGGCGTCGGGTGTGATGCGCTGGCGATTGATGAGACCGTTGATCCCGATTGGGCGGCGCGCGAATTGCCCAAAAGCCTGCCGGTGCAGGGCAATCTTGACCCGCTGGCGCTCATAGCGGGCGGCGATGTTCTGAGGGGCGCGGTGGACCGGATTTTGGCGGCTTTTGCCGACCGGCCGCATGTGTTCAACCTGGGCCATGGCATTCAACAGGATACGCCGATTGCGCATGTTGAGGCGCTTCTGGCGCAATTGCGGGCATGACGCCGATACCATCGCTGTGCGCCGGTTGCGCCGCGCAACTTTGCAAAGGATTACGTCATCGTGGATAATTTTACCCTTTTGCTGGCCGATCTCTATCTTTGGCTAAAGGCTGCGCACGCGATTTTCGTCATCTTTTGGATGGCGGGTCTGTTCATGCTGCCCCGGATGATGGTGTATCAGCAGGAGGCCGCGTTGGGCTCTACCGAGGATACGCTCTACACCGCGCGGATCGCGTCGTTGCGGAAAATTATCCTGACCCCATCGCTGGTGATCGTTTGGGTTCTGGGATTGTTGCTTGCCGTGCATTTGGGTGCGTTTTCGCAAGGCTGGTTCCACGCCAAATTGCTTTTGGTGATCCTATTGAGCGGTTATCACGGATGGATGGTCGGCTATTCCAAGAAACTCGCGGCGGGAAAGCGGACAATGGCGGGCAAAACACTCCGCATGGTGAATGAGGTGCCGGCGATTGTCACCATCCTTGCGGTGATTTTGGTCATTGTTAAGCCGTTTTGAGCGGTCCGAACCAGTTTCCTTGACATTCGCGGTCCGCGCGCTTATCTTTCAAAACACAGCATCCGTCCGGATGAAGGGGAATTGCGCCTATAACGCCGCCCCACCGCTATTGCCGCCGCTCTCGTGCGCCGCATACCCATATAGCCGGTCTGTTTTTTCCAACACGCTTTATCGTGGAATACACACATGCATTTAAAAGAATTAAAACTGAAAACACCGGCTGAGCTGGTGGCGATGGCCGAGGATTTGGACATCGAAAACGCATCCACCCTGCGCAAACAGGATTTGATGTTCGCCATCCTGAAAGAAATGGCGGAGGATGGTGAGGAAATCGTCGGCGAGGGTACCATTGAAGTGCTCACTGACGGCTTCGGCTTTCTGCGCTCGCCCGAAGCGAACTATCTCGCCGGGCCGGATGATATTTATGTCAGTCCCAACATGGTCCGCCAATTCGGCCTGCGCACCGGCGACACGGTGGAGGGTCAAGTGCGCGAACCGCGCGACGGCGAACGCTATTTCGCGTTGATGAGCGTGGCGAAAGTCAACTTCGACGATCCCGATGTGGTCCGCCACCGGGTGAACTTTGACAACCTGACCCCGCTTTATCCCGATGAGAAACTGACGCTCGATTCGCTTGACCCGACGGTGAAGGACAAATCGGCGCGGGTGATTGATATCATTTCGCCGCAGGGTAAGGGCCAGCGCGCATTGATCGTTGCGCCGCCGCGAACGGGTAAGACTGTGCTGCTGCAAAATATTGCCAAGGCGATTACCGATAATCATCCCGAGATTTTCCTCATCGTGCTGCTGATTGATGAGCGGCCCGAGGAAGTCACCGATATGCAACGGTCGGTGAAGGGTGAGGTCGTCTCCTCCACCTTCGACGAACCTGCGACCCGCCACGTCCAAGTCGCCGAAATGGTGATTGAGAAAGCCAAACGCCTGGTCGAGCATAAACGCGATGTGGTGATTTTGCTCGATTCAATTACGCGATTGGGCCGTGCGTATAACACTGTGGTCCCGTCATCGGGCAAGGTGCTGACCGGCGGGGTTGATGCCAACGCTTTGCAACGTCCCAAGCGTTTCTTCGGCGCGGCGCGGAATATTGAGGAGGGCGGTTCGCTTTCCATCATCGCCACCGCCCTGATCGATACCGGCAGCCGGATGGACGAGGTACTCTTTGAAGAGTTCAAAGGCACCGGCAACTCCGAAATCGTGCTCGACCGGAAGGTCGCGGACAAGCGGATTTTCCCCGCATTGGATGTCGGCAAATCCGGCACGCGGAAGGAAGAATTGCTGGTCGAGGAGAACAAGCTCAAGAAAATGTGGGTGCTTCGCCGTATACTCATGAAAATGGGCACCATCGACGCGATGGAGTTCCTGCTCGACAAGATGAAGGATTCGAAAACCAACGAAGACTTCTTCGATTCGATGAATCAATAGGGCGTCATGGCCGCCGATTTTATCCTTATCGTTGGCTCCACGGGCGCGGGGAAAACGACCTACGCCCGCGCGCTGACGGAGGACATCGGCGGCCTGCGCTTTTCGATTGATGAGTGGATGGTGCCCTTGTTCGGGCCGGATACGCCAAAGCCGATCCAATTTGCGTGGATGATGGAGCGGGTTAACCGCTGTGAGGCGATGATCTGGACGATGACGCGCCAGGCCGTGACGCGCGGCGTTCCGGCGGTGCTCGACCTTGGCTTTACCACATTTGACCATCGGCAGAAATTTCGCGATTTGGCGGCGGAGGCGGGGCTATCCACCGCCGTGCACTTCATTGATGTTTCACGTGAAACCCGCTGGACCCGTGTACAGCAGCGCAATGCGGATCAGGGCGAAACCTTCGCGATGCATGTCGACCGCGGCATGTTCGATTTTATGGAAACGCTGTGGCAGCTGCCGGTTGAGGCCGAATGGGCGGCGAACGGTGGGCTGCGAATTACCGCCTAAAGCGGGCGCAATTCCACTTTTAACCCATCGACTGGCTTCGGAATCGGCCACGCCTGCCATTTCGGCGCGTAACCTTCGGCAATCACGATCCGCCGCGTGGTCAGCAATTGGTGCGTGAACACTTTCATTTGCATATAGGCAAAATGCAGCCCCAAACACATATGCGCGCCGCCGCCAAAGGGAATCCAGGCGTATTTGTGCCGCCCGCGCACGGCGTCGGCCGTAAAGCGCATTGGGTCGAACCGCTCCGGCTCCGGCCAGATGTCGGGCATCCGGTGCACGAAGCTGGTGTTAATCGACAAATTGGTGCCCGCTGGAATGCGATAACCGCCAAATTCAAAGTCCCGCACGGCACGACGCGGCATGGCGGGGACCGGCGGCATCATGCGCAACGCCTCCTTAAACGCCATTTCGGTGAGGGTGAATTGGTCAAGCTGCTCCACCGTCAACGCTGCACCGACGGGCGCAATCGACAGGCATTCTTCGCGCAATTTATCCTGCCACTCCGGACTCTTCGCCAGATAATAAACAAAGCTGGTCACCGATGAGGTGATGGTATCATGCGCCGCCATCAGCAGGAAATTCATGTGGTCGAGGATGGAATCATCGGGCAGGAAGCTGCCGTCCTCCTGTGTCGCACGGCAGAATTGGCTGAACATATCGGTTCGGTTCGGATTGCGGCGGCGTTCGGCAATTTGCGGGCGGAGGTAATCGATCACCGCCTGCCGCCCCTCGACCCCGCGCTTCATCGCGGTAAAGGGCAATGGGCGGCGGATTGGCGCAATGCTGGCGGCGACCGAGTCGACGAACGCCTTGTTTAGCAGGTCCGCCTCTGGTCCCAACGGGATGCCAAGGAAACATTCGGCGGCAATGTCGAGCGTGAGTTGCTTTATTGCTGGATAAAACAGCATATCGCCCTGCCATGCCCCGATTTGATCGGCAATGACGCGGCCAATCCCCTCAGCATAGCCGCGCATCGGTTCGGGTTTGAAAGCAACGCCCAAAGTTTTGCGATCGGCGCGATGCTGATCGAAGTCCATCAGCATAAGCCCACGCGGGAACAGCATGTTGAGGATCGGCCCCCAGCCTTGCTCGCTCGAAAAATTCTTGGCGCGGTCGAATAGGACCAGTTCATTAGCATCAGGGCCCAGCATGGATACGACCACGCCGCCAAAGGCGCGGTTGCGGAATACGGGGCCGTGTTTTTTATACAGGTCCATGACAAATTGATCGGGATCGGCCAGCAATTTGAAGGTGTTGCCGACAATCGGCATCCCCTGCTCCCCCGGGATATGCGACAATGCATCGAAACCGGCGCGTTTCACCCAATGCGGGTTGGCGGATTCTTCGCTTGCGATGCTGGCCATATTGGTCTCCCTTTAGCGACAGTAAAGCCAATTGCATTGCAAAATGCAACTGAAAAAACCACGGTCAGCGGCACTGATCAGCCGTGCCAAATTGGGACGATTGCCCTTAGTTTGCCACAATTTGCGACGTTCAGCCACAATTCAACTGGTTACGCCCATATCTTTGATTACGCTAAATCAACGATTGATTGGCACGGGCCGAAAGGTTCAAAAGACACCAATGCTGCGCCATAGAAGGGCCGTCCCGCCCGCCGCAACGCGCGCTGAATACGAGAGGAATGAGGCATGAATTGGAAGCGTATTCTTCCCCTGAAAGCCATCAGCGTCGCGGCAATGGCCAGCACGCTGGGCGGTTGCGCCATGGGCGTGGGCTATGGCTATGATGATTATGGCTATGACAGCTATGGCAGTTACAGCAGCAATTCCTATTGCGACCCCTATGATCAATGGGACAATTATTACAATTGCGATTACGGCTATGGTTATAACAACATTGGCTATTCCGGTGGCTGGTGGAACAATTATTATTACCCCGGCTTTGGCATCTACATTTTCGATAATGGCGGCCGCCGGTATCACATGGACGATCGGCATCGCTATTATTGGGGTCAGCAGCGCTATAGCTGGGGCCGTGAACATCTGCGCGGCGGGCGCGATCATGACCGGCGTTCGGGCCGTGGAGGCCGTGATCGCGATGACGACGATCGCCG
>JBGSOJ010000093.1:0-5056 GCA_041739175.1 Sphingomonadaceae bacterium | reverse complement strand
CGACCGCGAGCGCGCTGGTGCCGATGGCGACATGCGGTTGCCCCACGCCGACCAGGTAGACAATAAGCGGAACGGCCAAAATTGACCCGCCACCGCCCACTAGGCCAAGCGTGAAGCCAACCAATCCGCCCGAAAGCAGACCGTAGAAATATTGAATGGGTTCCAACATCGCCGTTACAATGCGTTCACCGGAACCTTGATATAGCGAACGCCATTATCCTCCGGTTCTGGCAAATGGCCGCCGCGAATGTTGACTTGCACCGATGGCACAATCAATTTCGGCATGTCGAGACCGGCATCACGGGTGGTGCGCATTTCGACAAAACTGTCCTCATCGACATCGTCGTTAACATGGACATTCTCCGCGCGTTGCGCCGCGACGGTGGTCTCCCAGACGTAGGCATCGCGCCCCTTTGGCAGATAGTCATGGCACATAAACAACCGCGTTTCGGCCGGCAGGCTTAGCAAACGGCGGATCGAACGATACAGCATTTGCGCATCGCCACCGGGAAAGTCACAGCGCGCGGTACCGTAATCGGGCATGAACAAAGTGTCGCCGATGAACGCTGCATCGCCAATGATATAGGCCATGTCGGCGGGCGTGTGGCCCGGCACATGCATCACCTCGGCTTGCAATTCACCGATGAAGAAGGTGTCGCCATCGTCAAACAAATGATCGAATTGCGACCCGTCACGCGCAAATTCGGTGCCGTGGTTGAACAATTTGCCAAACACTTGCTGCACATGTATGATTTCCCGCCCGATCGCGAGTTTGCCGCCCAGTTTCTCCTGCAAATAGGGCGCGGCGGACAGATGATCGGCATGGGCGTGGGTTTCCAGCAACCATTGAATAGTCAGGCCCTGCCGATTCACCTCAGCAATAATCGCATCGGCGCTATCCGTGCTGGTGCGCGCGGCGGCGGGGTCGTAATCCAGCACGCTGTCCACAATCGCCGCCATTTTGGTGGCGGGATCGGCAACGATATAGCTGATGGTGTTGGTCGCCTCATCGAAAAACGCCGTGATGTCAGGGCGTTTGGCGAGGTTAGCTTGCGCCGCACGGACTTGCGCGGTGCCCGCTTGGACAACGGGGTCGTGGCTAAAATCGATGGCGTTCATGGCAATATCCTTTGGCAATGGACGCCGGAAATACAGCGCCCTTTGATATACAATTACATATAGTCAATATTGTTCCGGAACAAAGGCCAAAATTTCAATTTTAATGATCGGCGCGCTCGATCAGTTCCCCTCGTCGTTGGTCAAAAGGTATAATGCCCATGCCGATTTCAGCAGCATCGCATCGGCGTCGGCCAATGCGTTTTGCGCCGCCAAATGCTCTCGTTCTGCGTCCAGAAGCGCCAGTTGCGGTTTCGCGCCGACTTGCACTTCCAACCGGACCGAGCGCAGCGCCTCGCCTGTCGCAGCGGCGCGGGCAATGGCTGCTTCGCGTCGCGCCAAAGCGGACTTATAGCCCGCCCATGCGCTGACCACATTGTCACGCACGCGGTCGTTGCCCTCGCGCAGTTTCGCCTCAGCCGCACTCAAGTCCGCATTGGCCGCAGCCACCGCTGCGTTCGTGCGACCGCCGTCGAAAATTGTCCAGCGCGCCCGCACGCCCGCACTGGCGCTATCGGCTTTGTAACCGGGAAAGAATTGGTCGCGCACAGAGGCGGCTTCGGCATAGGCCGCAACCATAGGTCCGCGATCGGCACGCGCGGCGCGAACGCCGCTCTCCATTCCTTTCACCTGTGCGCGGAGCGCCTGAATTTCCGGGCTTGTTTCGAGTGCCATGTCAATGGCTTGGTCAAGCGAGGCGGGAACAGGTGGCATTGGTGGGCGGTCATTCAGCGACAGCGGTTTGACTCCAGTCAACGTCTCAAAGCGCGCCTCGGCAGCGGCCAATTCCCCTTGCAATCCAATGCGCCCGGCTCGCGCCTCGGCCAAGCGGGCCTCGGCCTGCGCGACTTCCGTTTTGGCCGCCGCGCCAACCTTAAATTTCAAATTCGCCTGATCCAAAGCGAGCAGGAGTTGATCCTCGGTCTGCTGATACAGGCTGATCTGCCGACGGATGGTCAGAATGCCAATATAGCTATCGACCACGCGGTATCGTGTTTGCATCCTTGCGCCGCGCTGCATCGCTTGTGCGCCGGTCCGTCCGGCATCGGCCCGCGCCGCCGCTGCGTCCAATTTGCCAGAAGTGAAAAGCGGATATTCCACGCCCACCTTTGCGCCAAAGGGCATGACATCATCGGCGGTCAAACCGAAATAGCCGCGCGGGTCGATATAGCCATAGCCAATCTGCCCTTCGGCCACGACTTTCGGTCCGCCCTCGGCACTTGCCGCAGCCACCATCGCTTCGGCGCGTGCAACATCGGCTTCGGCGGCGTCAACGCTGGGCGAGCGCTCCAAAGCCGCGGCCATGGCTTCTTCCATTGTTTGCGCATGAACAGGAAGCGCCATGATCAATGCCATGCTGCTGCCCATTAGGGAGAGGGTGCGTATTATGTGCACAGAGGAAAAACCCTTTTTAACGGAAAATCGACCCGGCCTTCGCGCCCATTTTGCGGAACGCCATTGCGGCTGGGCAGAAATTGGTGAAGCTGGCCTGAAGCAGGTTCGCGCCCGCAAACATCGTCAGATAAATCCAATTGGGGTGGACAAAATGCGCCAGCAAGGCGCTGACCAAAACGACAACCCCGGCGAACCGCATAACGGCGCGATCTACATTCATGATATTCTCCCTTTAGTGCCCTTGGTGCGACCCGAAAGGCTAACGATTCCGATTAATCCTCGACGTCGAGTTTCAATTTCTTGATGCCCATAACATGCATGGCCAGTTTTTCGTAAAATGGCTCGCTCTCACCTTTGCGGATTTTGCGCAGGAAGTATTTTTCAAAGCCGATTTTTGCCAAATGCACCCATTTGCCCGACGATGACCAATTGGTGTTGCGCGGCGGGATTTGCGGTTGGGCAACAAAGGCCACGCCGCCATCGCCGAAGTCCGCAAGGCAAATGGCGTTCCACGTGCCCTCATGGGTCGGCTCTTTGCCGTCCAATTCCTGCCGCATGTTGTGCGCAATAGCGGTAACCATCGATTCAATCATAAAGCCGGTTTTGGGCACGCCCACAGGAACAGGGGTGCCGCCCATTGGTGCAATCGCGACGCACACGCCAAGGCCATAGATGTTTTTGAAGGTGGTATTGCGTTGCTTTTTATCCACGATGATAAAGCCGCGCGGATTGGATAGCCCCTCAATGCCTTGCACCGCATCAACGCCGCGGAAGGCGGGGAGCATCATGCAATAGCCAAAGGGCAATTCATGGTTTGCCTTCACGCTGCCATCTTCGTTGACTTCGGTGACAAAGGCGGTGTGATCCGCGAACTTATCAACCTTCGCATTCGTCACCCATTTGATGTGCCGATTGCGCATTTCGCTTTCCAGCAGGCCCTTGGTGTCGCCCACGCCATCAAGGCCAAGGTGGCCGACATAGGGTTCGCTGGTGACAAATGTCATCGGCACTTTGTCGCGGATTTTGCGGCGGCGCAGTTCGGTGTCGAGGATCATGGCAAATTCATACGCCGGGCCATAACAGCTGGCCCCATGCACCGCGCCGACGATAATCGGCTTTGGATTGGCACAGAATTCCTCGAATTTGGTGTAGGCTTCGGCGGCATGATCGGTGGCGCAGACCGAGACGGTTTGGCCGTCAGGGCCAAAGCCTTCGATTTCATCAAACGCCAAATGCGGGCCCGTCGCGATTACCAGATAGTCATAATGCACCGAACTGCCGTCGAGCAATTCGACGCGATTTTCGGTTGGATGAACCTTTGCGGCGCCAACGGAATTAAAACCGATGCCTTGTTTTTTCATGACCGGCGGCAAATGAACGCGAATCGCCTCAGGCTCGCGCCAGCCGACGGCGACCCATGGGTTGGAGGGGACGAACCAATAATCCTCCCCCTTGTTCAGCACCATGATTTCGACATCCTTGCCGCAGGTACCCTTGATTTCATACGCCGCGATGGTGCCGCCGAGGCCAGCACCCAGAACCACGATTTTTGCTTTCCCGCTCATCTTTCTCTCCTTGGGGACGAAATAATTCAAACTGTCTCTTTCAATTACAATATTATGGATATATGATATATGCAATCATTAATTGAGGCGGCGTCGCAATCGGCGCATTTTGCAGGAGTAAAATTCATGTTTGGACTGTTCGGAAAACCGAAACATCAAGAGGTTAGCGCAAATGAATTGCACGCGATGATGGCCGACGATGCGGCTTTGGTCGTAGATGTGCGTGAGGTCGATGAATTCGCTGCTGGCCATATTCCCGGCGCAATCAACATGCCCTTGTCGACGTTTCAGGCAACCAAACTGCCCGACTCGGGGGGCAAGACGATTGTGCTCAATTGTGCGGCAGGCCGCCGTTCGGCCATGGCTTTGGACAAATGCGCGGCGGCGCAGGCGGCGGTGCAAACGCATCTGGCCGGTGGTTTTGGTGCATGGAAATCGGCTGGTTTGCCCGTTGCGCGCTAAAATGAACGGACCAAAACAATCCAATTTTTAGGGGACAGAGTGTGACATTATTCGGCGTTATCAATTTCGGCGAACGCAAACGGGGCCCGAACCCTTTGCTGACGGCATCGCTTCTTTCGCTCGCTTTGGTTCCGCTGTCCGGGTGCGAATCGGGCGAGAGTGAATCCGAAGTCGCGGCGGCAACGGGGGAGGCTATTCCTGCAGACACCCCTTTGCTGACCGTTGCGGAAGAAAACATTGCCGACTGGCGCGATTTTGGCGGTGAAATCACCGCGACCGATATGGCCGAGGCGCGCACGCGAATTGGCGGCACTTTGGTGCGGCTAAGTGTGACCGAGGGAACATCGGTGCGCAAGGGGCAAGTGATTGGCCAGGTTGTGGACAGCCGATTGGGCTTTGAAAGCGGTGCTTATGCCAGCCAGGCCGCAGCCGCCGACGCACAGGGCGCGGCCGCATCGGCGCAACTTGCCGCCGCAGAAGCCGAATTGAAACGCACGCGGTTCCTTGTCAACAACGGC
>JBGSOJ010000067.1:0-6547 GCA_041739175.1 Sphingomonadaceae bacterium | reverse complement strand
GATGCGTCAACGAGGTTAAATTTTTTTGTATCGCGATGGCGCGCGGATTATCCGCATTACCGCTTTGCCCACGCGCCGCGGTCCCGCCGCCGAAGCGCAGGCGTGTTATTGCAACGAAATGGGCAATCGCGGTCACTTGCCCATTGACTAGCGCAAACGGGCGCAATAGGCGCTTGCAAAAGAGGAAATGCCTTGGCTTAACGGCATCGTCCACGCGCCATGGCCGCAATGTTTAAATTTGAGGGAACGACTTTATGACGTATGTTGTCACCGACGCCTGTATCAAATGCAAATACACCGATTGCGTCGAAGTATGCCCCGTCGATTGCTTTTACGAAGGCGACAATATGCTGGTCATCAACCCGTCGGAATGCATCGATTGCGGCGTGTGTGAGCCCGAATGCCCCGCTGAGGCAATTCTGCCCGACACCGAAAGCGGTTTGGAGCAATGGTTGGAACTCAACACCAAATATTCCGCCGAATGGCCCAACATCACCTCGTCAAAAGACGCACCCGCCGATGCCGACGACTTTAAGGGCATGGATGGCAAATTTGAAAAGTACTTCAGCGAAGAACCCGGCGAAGGCGATTAATCGCTGTAGGTTTATGTGCTCTCATAGGAATAGCGGCGCGCCCCAATCGGGCGCGCCGTTTTCGTTTGCGCTGTCGGCCCGCCGCACGCGCAAATCCGCTTGTCGCGGGCAAAGCAATTCTGCGGTGACAACGCTGCCGATTTGCTAAACTTAAGACCTAGCGCAATTTTCATGGTGGGCTAGGTTGGGCGACCATAAGCAACGGGGGCGAATCGACTATGCTGGACATTATCCGCGCCTTTATCGCGGAGCATCAGGCTGTGATTGGCCTTATCGTGCTTGGCCTCATGTTCGTCGGGTTTGTGATGGAACGGTTTCCGCCGACGGTGGTCGCGATCCTTGGCACCACAGTGTTCCTTATCATGGGCAGCATGGATGAAAAGGCGCTGTTTTCGGTATTCAGTAACTCTGCGCCGATAACGATCGGCGCGATGTTCGTCCTGTCGGGCGCGCTCCTTCGCACCGGAGCGATCGATGCCATTGCCGGATGGATTATCGCCCGCGCGCGTCGTCATCCCAACCGCGCCGTACTGGAGATGTTTGTCGGCGTTTATTTTGCATCGGCCTTTATGAACAATACGCCGGTTGTGGTGGTGATGATCCCGATCATCATCCGGCTGGCTAAAGCGATTAGCATGAGCCCCAAAAAGCTGCTGATCCCGTTGTCTTTTGTCTGCATTTTGGGCGGCACGACGACGTTGATCGGAACCTCTACCAACTTGCTGGTCGATGGTGTCGCGCGCGATGCGGGGCTTGCGCCGTTGGGAATCTTCTCGATCACGCCTTATGGATTGGTTGCCGGCATTGCCGGTATGGCGATTATGGCTTTGTTCAACCGCTGGCTCTTGCCGGCGGATGATGGCAGCACAAATGGCCCGATTGCCGAGGAAGAAAGCGGTTTCCTCACCGAATTGCGGATTAAGCCGGGCAGCGAATATGTCGGCAAACGGTTGGGCGACATCCCGCTGGCCAAACGCAGTGCCCTAAAAATTCAGGCGCTGAAGCGCGGCGCCCTGTTCCAACGCACGGGGATAATGGATCAAATCCTGGCCGAAGACGACCGGTTGGTGGCACGCGCGGGGCTTACGGAATTGCTGTCGATGCGCAAAAACAACAGCATCGAAATCGGCGTTACGGCGGGCGGCAGTGAAGATGTCGGCCACAATGAAAAGGGGCTGGTTGAGGCAACGGTCTCGCCCACCCACCCCAGCATCGGCAATCGCCTGCGTGAGATACCGTTTCTGTCGAACCTCAATGTCCGCATTTTGGGCGTTAGCCGCTTTCGCAAAGTGCCCGGACCCGACCTCGGCAGCGCGCGGATTCACGCCGTGGACCGCTTGTTGGTGACGGGGCCGACCGACCAAATTGAGCAGATGCATCAAAACCCCAACCTCTATGGCGTGGGCGAAACCGACGCGCGCGAATTCCGCCGGTCAAAGGCACCAATCGCCATCGGATCGCTGGTCGCGGTGGTGCTTGTTTCTACGTTTAACATCCTGCCGATTGGCGTCGCCGCGGTCATCGCAATTGGCGTCATCCTGCTCACCCGCTGCATAGATGCGGAGGAAGCATGGGGTTCGATTGACGGCAATGTGTTGGTGTTGATTTATGCCATGCTGGCCGTCGGCCTCGCGCTGGAGGAGACGGGAAGCGTGACGATGGTGGTCACTGCGATGACGCCGTTGCTCGCCGATGTGCCGCCGTGGGCGCTTTTGATTGCCGTCTATGTCCTGTCCGTGTTGCTGACCGAGATTGTCACCAACAATGCCGTCGCCATTCTGGTGACGCCGGTGGTCATAAAGCTCGCCCAGGATTTGGGACAGGACCCGATGCCATTGGTCATCGCGGTTATGTTCGCCGCCTCGGCCAGCTTTGCGACACCGATCGGCTATCAGACGAACACGTTGGTGTACGCGGCGGGCGGGTATAAGTTCACCGATTTTTTCCGCGCTGGCATTCCGCTGACAGTGGGTGTGGGCATCGCAACCGTCGCGGCCATTGCGTTACTGGCTTAGGGTTGGCATACAAAAAGGGCGGGTGGATTGCTCCCCCGCCCCTTTTATTCCAGAAGGCAATTGCCCTACTTCAATTTCTTGAGCAGCTTCACTGTTATATCGTCATTCTCAACCGCGCCGATCAGTTCGACCTCCCCGCGATCATTGCGGCGACCGACCAGCACAACGAACTCTGCACCGCCACCGGTAAAATCAGCCAAAGGCCGTGCCGGAACAGCGCGCATTTTTTCGCGCAACGCCAGCGCAGGATCGGGCCGCGGCAACAGGCCGTCCTCACGCCGCGCGGTGCGGCAATCGGCAACCAAGCCTTTTAAGCCGCCGCCGTAATCCGCCAAATATGTCGCAAAGCTGCCCGCTTGCATCCGTTGTTCATGCGCGAAGCTGAGTGCGCAGGCGATCTCGGCAATGCGTGTTTTGTCATAGCCCACGCCAAAGACCAACTTCACCAATGGTGTAAACGGCGCGCGCTCCTGCATCTCTAATCCGGCATCGGCCAACAAAGCGCGATATTCCGTAGGGTTCGCCTGCGCCATCAAGGCGCAGTCATAGGCACGGCCAACGGCCTCATACAGCGCCTTACGCGACCGTGAGTCCGCCTGCATCGCCGCCTGCGCCAACGCGCGCGCGGAGGCTAACCAGTCGGCCAGAGCGGCATCACTGCCCGGCGCGGGTTCATCAACCAATTCGCCGTGCACTGTTGCAATCGGTTCGGCGGCGCGGGCTAATTGGGGCGTCATTGGCCGCAAGACCGGCATGACTTCGGGCGCCGTGGGTGCCATTGCAGCCGGAGCCGCTATTTCGGCGGACGGCGCCACGACGAATGGCGAGAGATCAAGCTCCTCGCCATGCGCTTGGCTGGCCCATGCCGGAACCTGGTCCTGCACCACGGGCGCACCGATAATCGCCTCACCGATTTCCGCCTCCAACGCCGATTGTTCCGGCGCGGTCACGGCTTCTTTCCAGTTGATAACGCCGTAAATAAAATCAATCGTGTCGCCATCCGACGAAAACGGCAGCAAAATGCCGCGATACAGGATGGTCGCGCCGCGCTGATTCACAAATTCCGCCTCAAACCCAATTGGCGCGCGGTTGGCCAGAATCTGCATATAATGGTCGGTAATGCGCGACAGGAGCGAGCGCGGCGGTACCTCCTCAAGCCATTGGATGTTGGCGGCAAGGCCGCATTCTTCCGCGATTTTCGCGCCGATGTACTGAACCGCCGGATTTTCAACGCCGCTGGTGAAGTCCAAAAGCACGCCATGAGCGCCAAAATCGCCCGCGTCCTCGACGTTCAAATCCTCGATGGAGGGATAAGGGGCATCGCCCAGCAATTGTGTCCAATAATTATATGCGCGGACCTGCATCCGACGTTCATTGACACCAATTTCCGGCGGCCGCTCCAACCCATGATGGTTCGCTTCATAGGACGCTTGGCCCGAATCGGCCTCCCCCTGATGTGTCAGTGAGCTGTCAGGCCCGCGCAAACTGTCCATAAAGGTTCCATTTCCCTAGTCGCTGCCCCGCCGCGCATGCACAACAGGGACCCCAATGGGAATGACTTTGCCTGCACATGGTAAATTTCTCGTAAAGGCCGATGCGATATTTGCATGCCGCACGGGCGCAGACCAATTGCCGCTTGAAAAACCGGAATTTCGGCGCTATCGCCCCCGCCTATGCCGCCTTAGCTCAGTTGGTAGAGCATCGCATTCGTAATGCGGGGGCCGTAGGTTCGAATCCTATAGGCGGCACCATTCTTTCAGCTTGATGATGCACGCGGACCAAGGGTTGTGGCCTTTGGGCTTGATGGCGCGTGGGTATGATGTGGGAGGGGGTTTGGGCCATTCGGCTCTCACTCAAGCGGTGAGGGAGGATAGAGCGCAAAATTAAAGGAAAAACGGTGCTTGCAACGCCGCACGGTCGCCGCCTAAAATCAACCAATATGACAGAGGCATTGTTACGCTCGTTTACGCCGCCATTTTTGAAAAATCTTCGGGCAACAGAAAAAATTATGATAATTAGTAAAATAAATGGAGCTGATCATGAATTTTGAAGCGCGCATGAACAGTGATAGATCAGTCGCCTATCTAGCAGAAAATAATATCTATCAAGGCGACTCGTTAGAGCTAATTAAAGCAGTTAAAACAGAATCTGTCCACTTGATCCTTAGCGACATACCTTATGGCATTGGGGCAGAGGATTGGGATGTATTACATGCAAACAAAAATTCAGCATACCTTGGGTCTAGCCCAGCACAAAAATCGGCGGGTGCAGTGTTCAAAAAGCGTGGTAAACCGATCAACGGGTGGTCAGAAGCGGATCGGGCTATTCCGCGAGAATACCAAGAATGGTGCGCTTTATGGGCATCTGAGTGGTATCGAGTTCTTAAGCCAGGTGCGAATGTTTTCATTTTTGCAGGCCGTCGCCTCGCACACCGATGCACGTGCGCGATGGAAGACGCAGGCTTTAGTTTGAAAGACAACATCGCGTGGCTGAAATCCCGTGCACCTCATCGCGCCCAACGTCTAAGTGTGGTTTACGACAAGCGCGGCGACCCTCGATCATCAGCGGATTGGGAGGGCTGGAAGTTGGGAAATCTAAGGCCCATATTTGAACCGATACTTTGGTTTACGAAGCCATATAAAATTGGCACAACCCTCGCAGACAATGCCCTTAAACATGGTGTTGGGGCCTACAATGAAACTGCCTTTCTGCGCTATACTCACCAGCCCGAGAACGTTCTAAAAGGAGCCATGGGTATAGGTGAGGCTGGACTTCACCCAACCCAAAAGTCTGTAAAACTCATGCAGGCCTTAATTGAGCTTACGACACGGAAAGGTCAACTTGTACTCGATCCATTTTCAGGTAGTGGGTCAACGTTGGTCGCTGCTCAAAAACTAGGTCGGCGATATATAGGATTTGAGGCAGTTCCAGAATATGTTGAAGTCACAAGGAAACGGTTAGAACCTGACCTGTTATCTGACTAGGATATCCCCATCAATAGATTATCCGAAACTCCATTTATAGTTTGAATTCTACTATCAATTTTGTGCATTTCGATTAGCTTACTCAACGCTTCAGGATGATTCATTCGCATGATGCTTTCACGTTCGGCAGCATAGTGCGACAAGCCAATTTTTTTTGAAATATTTATGCTCTCTAATGTCGCCAATTTCTCAACTCGCCATAGATCCGAAACAGGAGCGCCATAATCTAACATGGTCCGATTGACTGCCTGCCAATATGGGTTAGCATCCTTTGTAGGGTTCATCGCTTGGACGGTTTTAAAAACGCTGTGTACCAAGTCGATTACGGCTGCGGTGCCTTCTGTCGCAACTAGCTGAACCAAGACCGCCAAATGTGGATAAGAAAAGACGCAAACATTCCGAGCGCCTGCCTGTTGATATATCTGACTGCTCCGCGAAGGGAGTTGATAAAGTGGGCAAACAACCATGGCGAAGGGCTTACCGTGCTTCCAGCCATCCATAGCCTGAACCTTGAAATCTTTTTGGTTTTTGGCAGTTCTGCTGAGGCGGAAAACCTTCGCGTCAGCTACAAAGCTGTAGTCGGCGGTAACAACCTCGACATCGGCAGCGTCGGCCCGTTCTGTCAAAACCCTGCTCCGAAAACCCATCCAAGCAAAGGCCGCTGAAATCAATGCGTCAGTATACTTCGAATACAACTTTTCTTCACTCGTATCGTGACCATAAGATTCGGGAATTGCAGAACACAAACGTAAATGATCAAGCAATGCAGGCAGCCCATTCTGACCAATTTCTTCATTAAGCTCAGTATCGACCCTATCAAAATCTGAACCAAAATGGCCACTTATTGAAACAATCTCATCAATCCAATGCAGACGCCTATCTATTGCAGTTTGTTGAATAATGTCAGCCATTCGTCGTTCTCCAAATCAGTCATCAGCTTTGTCAATAATAATGG
>JBGSOJ010000051.1:0-2079 GCA_041739175.1 Sphingomonadaceae bacterium | reverse complement strand
GCGGCTTTCCCCGGATGCCCATGGGCGAGGGGCAGGGCCGCAAATTCTGGGCCTATGTCCTGCTTGCCATTGCCGCGTTGTGGATTATTTCCTCCAGCATTTGGCGGCTCGGCACTGAGCAAGAGGGCGTCGTCACGCGTTTTGGCGCGTATAACCGCACCGTCGGTAGCGGCATCAGCCTGACCCTCCCCTTCCCTATTGAGCGCGTCGAGAAAGTCGACGTAAACGCAATCCGCACCACGCAAATCGGCGCAGTAGGCGACAATGACGAAAATATGGTGCTAACCGGTGATCAAAATATCATCGATTTGGCGTATGAAGTCCGTTGGACCGTCAACAATCCAGAGGCTTTTCTTTTCGTCCTCGAAAACCCCGAAGCCACTGTGCAGGAAGTCGCTGAAAGCGCGATGCGTTCGGTTGCCGCGAACTTCAAACTCACCGACGCCATCGGCCCGAAACGCGGCGAGATCGAGGCACAAGTACGCAGCCGGATGCAGGAAATTCTCGATAGCTATGGCGCGGGCATAACCATTCAATCGATCACGATTTTGGAATCCGATCCGCCAGCCTCAGTGAAAGAAGCGTTCCGCAGCGTCAACGCCGCGCAGCAACAGCGCGAATCCTATATCAACCAGGCCCGCGCCTATGCGCAACAGATATTGGAGCGTGCCGAAGGCGACGCCACCAGCTTTAACAAGGTGTACGAACAATACCGGCTTGCCCCCGATGTGACCCGCCGCCGTATGTATTATGAAACCATGGAGGGCGTGCTACAGGATGCCGACAAAACCGTGGTCGAGGCCAAAGGCGTGACACCGTATCTGCCGCTGCCGGAGGTTCGCAAACGGACGGTTGCTCCGGGCAATCCTGCTCCGGCAACCGGTACGCCCGCGCCACGGTCGGCCGCCAATCCTGCCCCTGCGAAAGGAGCCAGCCAATGAACCGCGCCGCCCTTAAAAATCCGCTTGTTCTGGCCGTGATGGCGCTGATCGCGTTCGCCATCGTTAGCATGTCCGCCTATATCGTGCCCGAAACGCGGCAGGCGATTATCACCAGCTATGGCGAATACCGCCGCACCGCCAGCACCGCCGGCCTGCATTTCAAAATCCCGTTTATCGAGCAGATCAACTGGGTCGATAAGCGCATTTTGCGCGTCGAAATGGAACCGCAAGAGGTGTTGTCCACCGACCAATTGCGCTTGCAAGTCGATGCCTTTGCGCGCTTCAAAATCACCGATCCGCTGAAAATGTACCGCACCATCCGGTCGGAAGAAAAGCTGACGACGCAGTTACGCGCCATCCTTGGTTCGCGTCTGCGCAATGAGCTTGGTAAGCGCACCTTCGCCACTTTGCTAAGCCCGGAGCGTGGGCAGATCATGGACAATATTCAGGACACGCTGAACCAAGAAGCGCGCAAATATGGCGCGGAAATCGTCGATGTCCGCATCAAACGCGCCGACTTGCCACAGGGCACACCTCTGGAATCCGCGTTTGAGCGTATGCGCACCGCGCGGCAACAAGAGGCCGTCTCCATTCAGGCCGAAGGTCAAAAAGAAGCGCAAATCATACGCGCCGATGCCGACGCAGAGGCCGCGCAGATTTACGCCGCGGCCTACGGCAAGGACCCGCAATTTTACGACTTCTACCGCGCCATGCAAAGCTATCGCACCACATTCCGAACCGATAACGGACAGACCACCAACATGATCCTGTCCCCGGATAGCGAATATATGCGACAGTTTAGTGGGCGGGATTAGGCAGCATGACAGATCCACGCTCCTTCCTCTATCAACCCGGCATGCTTGACCCCGATGGGGCGATGGCGCTTTCCCGTGACCTTTTGTCGTCGCATGATGACGGCGAATTGTATCTGCAATATGCCGCGAATGAGGCGTTTGTCTTTGACGACGGACGGCTGAAAACCGCCGATTACTCCACCGACGCCGGTTTTGGCCTGCGCGGCGTCAACGGCGAAATGACGGGGTTCAGCCACGCGAGTGAGATTAGCGAGTCCGCCATTCGCCGCGCCGCCGCGACGCTGAAACTGCTCGATCCGGGCAGCGGCCGCCACGCCCCTGCG
>JBGSOJ010000046.1:0-3035 GCA_041739175.1 Sphingomonadaceae bacterium | reverse complement strand
GCCTTTTTATCGATCAGCACGTCCTTCTGCCATTTCGATGGCGGCTTGTCATCGCGGTGAATGCACCCCGCCCAACAGCACGGGCGGCGCTTGCCTTCCATGAGTTCCTCGATCGTGCGGGTGATACGGCGCGCGCGCGTTTTCGCCTGTTTCGCGTCCTCGACCCAGCAGATGAACTCGTTCCGCCCCAAGGGGGTGAGCGATTGCCACAGCGCGAGGACGGCGGTGTCGGCGGCCAAAGCGGCGCGCATATCGTCGTCGGCGGTATGGACGGTGCCGTGGAGGAAGGCGTCGGTCATGGGGTGGAGTTTGGCGGGATTTGGGGGTTAGGGCAAGGGGGATTTGCCCCTCCGTCAGTGCTGCGCACTGCCACCTCCCCATCTTCGACGGGGAGGACCAGCACATCCTCCCCATTCATGGGGAGGGGGACCGCGAAGCGGTGGAGGGGCGATGGTGAACCGGCGGGCTTCGGCGCTTAATCGGCATCGATAGCCGCCTGACACTGCCGCACCACTGCGTCCGCGGTCGTCAGGGCATCGGCTAGAATCTCGGTCGCCGCTATGCGCAAAACCGTAATCCCCCGCCGCTCCAGCCAAGCATCGCGGGCTTGGTCACGCGCCGGATTGTTGCCCATATCGTGCGCAATCCCGTCGACCTCAATAGCCACGGACGCGGCGGCGCAATAAAAATCCAGCACATAGGGGCCAATCGGATGTTGCCGCCGAAATTTCAAACGCTCTGGCTTTCTGCGCAAAAATTGCCACAGCATGACCTCTGGCAGGGTCATTGAGCGACGCAGGGTTCTCGCCTTCTCAACGGTCGCTTTGGTTGTCGTGCGTGCCATGGCCCCTCCCGCATTGGGGTTCAGGATAGGGCAAAAATCGGTGATGGGCAAGAAAGCGGAGAGGCCGCCGCCCCTCCGTCAGTGCTGCGCACTGCCACCTCCCCATCTTCGACGGGGAGGACCAACACATCCTCCCCATTTATGGGGAGGGGGACCGCGAAGCGGTGGAGAGGCCGATTGCTACCCCAAATACCGCCCCCGAAACGCCCTCGCAAATTCCGCAAACCGCCCCTCCGCAATCGCGCTGCGCATACTGGCCATCAGTTGCTGATAGAAGCAAATATTATGCTCGGTCATCAACATTGCGCCCAAAATCTCCTGTGCCTTGACCAGATGGTGCAGATAGGCCCGCGAATAGGTTCCGCACACCGGACACGCGCACTCCGCGTCCAATGGCCCGCTGTCCTCCGCGTGCCGAGCATTGCGGATGTTCACCGGCCCGTCCCAAGTAAACGCCTGCCCGTTCCTGCCTGAGCGAGTGGGGAGCACGCAATCGAACATGTCGATGCCGCGCTCCACCGCGCCGACGAGGTCGTCGGGCTTGCCCACGCCCATCAGGTAGCGGGGCTTGTCATCGGGCAGCATATCGGGCGCATAGTCGAGGCAATCGAACATCGCCGCCTGCCCCTCCCCCACCGCCAGCCCGCCGACGGCATAGCCATCGAAGCCGATTTCGGTGAGCCGCTCCGACGATATGGCGCGCAGGTCTTTGAACAAGCTGCCCTGTTGAATGCCGAACAAGGCGGCGCGCGCCGCATGCTCTACCCCGCTGTCAAACCCATCGCGCGACCGCCGCGCCCAGCGCATCGACAGCTCCATGGATTTCCCCGCCACCGCATGGTCCGCGCCATTGGGGGTGCATTCGTCAAACGCCATGACGATGTCGGATCCCAAAAGCCTTTGTATCTCCATCGACCGTTCGGGGGAAATCATATGCGCGCTGCCATCAATATGGCTCTTAAACGTCACGCCTTCCTCGGTCATTTTGCGAAGGCTCGACAGGCTCATCACCTGATAGCCGCCGCTGTCGGTCAAAATCGGCTTGTCCCAGCGCATGAATTCATGCAGCCCGCCCAGCCGCGCCACCCGCTCCGCCCCGGGCCGCAGCATCAGGTGGTATGTGTTGCCAAGGATGATGTCCGCGCCCGATGCCTTCACATCATCGACCTTCATCGCCTTGACCGTCGCTGCCGTGCCGACGGGCATGAAGGCGGGGGTGCGGATGGTCCCGCGCTGCATATGGATAGCGCCGGTGCGCGCCTTGCCATCGCGGGCGGAAATGGTAAATTTAAATCGCGGTTGTAACATAAAACTGCTATTGCGCGGGTTCGGCAATCTTGTCGAGGGGGGACGCAATGCACCTGAACGTTTTGATGATCGACGGCCACAATGCACCCGACCGGTTAAGCGCTGCCTTGCTCGATGCCTATGCCGCCGGATTGCCTGCCGACGCGGTGGTGACGCGGGTGCAGGTGTGTGATCTGGCGTTTGAACCGGACCTTGCCGGTGGCTATGCTGCCCTGCCCGATTGGGAGCCGGATGTGCTGATGCTGGCCGACGCGGTGGATGCGTGCGACCATCTGGTCATTGCGTTTCCTTTGTGGTGGGGCGCGGAACCGGCGCGGACGAAGGGGCTTTTCGACCGGCTTTTGATGCCCGGCTATGCCTTCCGCTACCACCGGGAGGATGTGTGGTGGGACAAGTTGCTGGCAGGGCGCAGCGCCGATGTGATTGTCACCATGGACACCCCGCCGTTATATCTTAGGCTTGCTTATGGCGACCCAGTCGGCAAAAGATGGAAGAAGCAAATTTTGGAATTTTGCGGGTTCGCGCCGGTGCGGATTTTCCGTTTTGGCATGGTGCGCCGCGGCGGGGCGGAGAAAGGATTGGGCAAATGGGTCGCCACATTGCAACGCGCCGCTGGCTCGATTGGCGGCCTGAAGCGCGGGGAAAAGCGGTTGCAGCCGCCCGCGGGCGAACGGCGCAAGACCACCGGACTGGCGGTGGCGGAGCGCGGATAACCGCCCTTTGCGCGGGCCTGTTGCCGGCCCTGTTGTTGCTTACCGGCTGTGACAATGGCGAGGTCACCTACACTGCCGAGCGTGACCCCGATCTGGTCGTGCCGCCGCCGGATTTGGTTGCGATGGAGCAATGCTATGGCATCGCGCCTGCGGGCAAAGGCCATGGGCCG
>JBGSOJ010000041.1:0-5457 GCA_041739175.1 Sphingomonadaceae bacterium | reverse complement strand
TCTCCGCGGCGGCACGACGACCAGCGGCGGCACGACCACTTCGGGCGGCACGACCAGCGGTGGTTCGACCACTTCGGGCGGTTCGACCAGCGGCGGTGGCACGGATGTGCCGGCACCCGGTATCCTTGGCCTGATGGCGCTCGCCGGTATCGGCATTGGTGCAGCGCGCCGTCGTCGTCGCAAATAAGCGATAGCGCAACGACCATAACGGGGGCGGGGAGCAATCCTCGCCCCCTTTTTTGTTTCGGCATCGATGTCATAAAATTACACAAATTGGCAATTTCCTTATGTGCCCTTTTGGGTTATTCTTGGCACAAGAACGACCTGAAGAGGACCAAAGCGCATGATCGTCGGCACGCCCAAAGAAATCAAAAACCACGAATATCGTGTCGGCCTCACCCCCGAAAGCGTGCATGAATTGGTCGCACATGGCCACCATCTGCTCGTCGAAACCGGTGCAGGCGACGGGATTGGGGCGCATGATGCCGCCTACATTAAGGCAGGCGCGGAGATTGTTGCTTCCCCCGCCGACATATTTGCGCGGGCCGATATGGTGGTGAAAGTGAAAGAGCCGCAATCGGGTGAGCGTGCGATGTTGCGCGCGGGGCAGATACTCTACACCTATCTCCATCTCGCCCCCGATCCGGAGCAGACCGCCGATCTGATCGCGTCGGGTGCCGCGTGCATTGCGTATGAGACGGTTACCGGACAGGATGGCGGCCTGCCGCTCTTAAAACCGATGAGCCAAGTTGCCGGACGCATGAGCATTCAGGCCGGTGCCACCGCGCTGGAAAAGGCCAATGGCGGACGCGGCGTGCTGCTTGGCGGGGTGCCGGGCGTGATGCCGGGCAAAGTTGTGGTCATTGGCGGCGGCGTGGTCGGCTTTAACGCCGCACAAATGGCCAGCGGGCTGGGCGCGGATGTGACCATCTTGGACCGCGACCCGTTGGTGCTGGAAAAACTGGCGATGCATTTTGAAAGCCGCGCCAAAACGCGCTTTTCCAATAAGGCCAATCTGGCCGAAAGCGTGGCGGACGCGGACCTTGTCATTGGCGCGGTGCTGATCCCCGGCGCGGCGGCACCCAAATTGGTGACGCGCGATATGCTGAAAACCATGAAAAAGGGGGCCGTTCTGGTCGATGTCGCGATTGATCAGGGTGGCTGTTTTGAAACCAGCCATGCCACGACCCACGCCGATCCCACTTACGTCGTTGACGACATCGTGCATTATTGCGTGGCCAATATGCCCGGCGCGGTGGCACGGACCAGCACCTATGCGCTAAACAATGTCACCTTGCCCCATGCACTGCGGATGGCCGATTTGGGCTGGCAAGAGGCGATGCGGCGCGATCCGCATTTGCTCGCCGGATTAAATGTCTGGGATGGCAAAGTGACCAATGCGGCGGTGGCCGATGCGTTGCAATTGCCCTTTACGGACCCCAACGCCGCGCTCGCCTAGGCGCGTTTGAGCAACCGGCCAAAGAAACCGCCGCGCGGCGCGGTGGGTGCCGCTAGGTCCGGTCCACCCTCGTCATGGCTGCCCAAAATCTTATGCCGCAAGCTATGGCCGCTGCCGCCTTGTTGCACCGGTTGATAGGTGGCGTTGTCAAACGGAAGCGCTGTCGCTGCTGAGGCCGGAATCTCGGCGGGGATTTCATACATCCGGCCAGCCGCAAACGCGCTTTCCGGTACAGCCATGGCTGGCGTGCCAACGAAGAGCAGCGGCAGGCCATGCAATGTTCCGTCGGCCAGGCACGCCTGATAGATCAACTGATGCACCCGCTGCGCAAACAGCAGGCACGCGAGTTGCCATGCGACGGCATTGGCGTGCGGCAATTCACCATCACGGCCAAATGGCGACAATTCAACCCCTGGCCAGATATGGCCGTACAACGCATCGAGGCCCGTCACCCGCAATTTGCGCGCGGCATCCTCAACATAGGAACCCCAGCTTGCGCCGCGATCGGCGGAGAGTTCCTGCAATTCCTCAATCGATATCCGGGTGAAGGGAAATTTGCGGTCCGTGAACCAAAAGACATCCAGATGCGGCTCGGCCGGGCTGTTCGCCTCAAGTCCCGCATGGCTGTCCTTGTGCAACCCGCAGCCAATGGCTGTGATCGGCGCATCCGTCTCAATCGCCAACGCCACCCATTTCATAAAGTCGGACCATCCGAGCAAACCGCAATTGTAGAGCGGCGTGGCCAGCGCAATTTCACGCAGCGGGCTGTCGGTGACCGACAGACCACCTTGCAAAATTGCCTCGCATTGGTCGAATTGTTGGGTGCGGATCAGCGCACACATTTGCTCCACAAATGCGTGGCGCCCGGCGCTGGTGGCAAATTGAGATTGTAATTCGTCAAACATGGTGTCGCCAATACTCTCTCTAACAGAAGGCGTTTCTGCCAGATTGAGGTTAACATTTGATGAGTGCGAGCAGATATTTCGATCAAAGTTCAGTATGTTAGGGTCAGGACCTATTAAATCCGCCGTCGAGGCATCAAAATGGCGAACATATCGGGTGAATTGGGCCGCCGGGAAGTGCGGTTCACTTTCTAAGGGCCAATTTGCCCGAGATGGAAGCCATTTTGATGGCCGAAGGCTTTGACCCATTTGGCCCCCGGCGTCGTTGGTAAAGCTTGATTTAGAACCACTAAACCCGCGCTTTCCCGCCTTGCCAGAAGCCAAATGGCCTCAAACCTCGACGGTGGATTTAATAGGTCCTGACCCTAAGCAAAGCAAATCTGCGTAAAGCGTCCCGTCGCTACGCCACCGCGCTATTATCCTCCAACAGCCCGTGCGCGGCCTCTAACAGCCGTTTTTCCAGCGTTGTCAGCTTTGATTTGCTCTCGATTTTTTCTTGAAACAGGTTGGTGATGTAGAATGTGTCAACGGCGCGTTCGCCATAGGTGGCGATATGCGCGCTGTGCAAAATCGCCTTCGATTGTAACAGTGCCTGCGCCAAATGATACAGCAGTGCCGGGCGGTCGGCGGCGGTAACTTCGATGACAGTGAAGCGATTGGAGGCGCCGTTGTCGATAATCACGCTGGGCGGCACTTTAAACGCCCCTGCGCGGCGGCGGGCAGCGGTGCGCGATTCCAGCTTCTCCTCCAATTTGGCGCGGTTGGTAAGGCCCTCGGTGACCATGGCCTTAAGCCGTGTAAGCTGATTGTCATCGCGGAACGGCTGGCCCAAGGGGTCCTGCACCAAAAAGTTATCAATCGCCATGCCATCGCGCGTGGTGTGGATGCGCGCATCGATGATATTGCCGCCCGCAACATGGATCGCGCCCGCAATCCGATAAAACAGTCCAGGGTGATCGGCGGCGTAGACCGTTACCAAAGTCGCGCCGCGCTCCGGATAATAATCGGCGGCAATACCCAAATGGGTAAGGCCATCGTCCCCCGTATTGGCGTCGCAATTCAGCATATGCAGCGCATTGGCGAGGATGATGTCGTCAGGCTCGGCAATCCAATAGGCATCGGGCAACCGTTTGGCAAAGCGGTCGAATGCGACATCGGGCAGGCGCAGTGACGCGGCCAGCGCCTCTTTCTTGCTCGCAATCCGCTCCTCCCGCCCGCGTTGTTTATGCCCAAGGCGCAGCACCTCAAGCGCGGCTTCGTAAAGGTCGGCAAGCAATTGCCGTTTCCAACTGTTCCATGTGCCGGGACCGACCGCGCGGATATCGACAATTGTTAGCACGAGCAGCAGCTTTAGCCGTTCAATCGACTGCACCACATCGGTGAAGTCCTTAATGGTTTTGTAATCCGACAAATCGCGTTTGAATGCCGTCGCGCTCATCAGCAGATGGTAGCGGACCAGCCAACTGACGGTTTCCGTTTCCGCCTCACTCATGCCGAGGCGCGGGCAAATGCGCAGCGCCAGTTCCGCCCCCAAAATGCTATGATCGCCGCCGCGCCCCTTGGCAATGTCATGCAGCAAAGTGGCGACATAGAGCACGCGGCGCATGTGCAGGGTCGGGATGATGACCGACGCCAGCGGGTGGTCGTCCTTTAACTCGCCGCGTTCAATCCGCGTGAGTAGGCCAATGGCCTGAATCGTGTGCTCATCGACAGTGAAATGATGATACATATCAAACTGCATCTGCGCGACCACGCGGTTGAAATCGGGCACGAATGCCCCGAACACCGTTGCTTCATTCATCCAGCGGAGCACGATTTCCGGATCGCGCGGGCTTGTTAATACATCAAGGAATAGCGCGGTGGCGCGCTCATCACGCCGCACCGACCAATCGATCAACTTCGCATTTTGCCGCGCCGCGCGCATGGCCTGCGGGTGGATTTCAAGGCCATGTTTGTCGGCCAATGCGAATATTTCGAGCAGGCGCACTGGGTCCGCCTTAAAAAACGCATCGCCCGCCTCAGGCCCCGAGTCAGGGAGGGCCAGCCGCCCACGGTCGAGCCGGAACCCATTCAATTTGCGCGGACGCCGCGTGATGCTGGGCAGGAAGCGCCGCCCACGCTGCGCCATGGCCTCGTCCAAATGCGCCAGAAACAGGCCCGTCAAATCGCCGACCGTCTTTGCGTTCAGGAAATAATATTTCATAAACCGCTCAACCGGCGACTTCCCCGGACGCTCGGCAAAGCGCATCCGTTCGGCGACTTCGCGTTGCAAATCGAACGTCAACCGATCCTCGGCGCGGCCGGTAATATCGTGCATGTGGCAGCGTACGGCCCAAAGGAAATTTTCTGCGCGCTCAAACTTGCGGTATTCGGCGGCAGTGAACAGTCCCGCCTGCACCAACTCGGCAGGGCTTTGCACGCGGTGGAGGTATTTGCCGATCCAATAGAGCGTGTGCAAATCGCGTAGGCCGCCCTTGCCATCCTTTACGTTTGGCTCGACGACATAACGGCTGTCGCCCATGCGTTTGTGGCGTTCGTCGCGCTCCGCCATTTTTTCACGCACAAAGTCCGCCTCACTGCCCGCGACGACATCGGCGCGGAAGCGGGTACGCGATTCCTCATACACCTCGCGGTCGCCCCAGATAAAGCGCGCCTCCAACATCGCGGTGCGGATGGTGAGGTCCTCTTTCGACAGTTTCACCATTTCATCGATTGAGCGGGACGATTGCCCCACCTTGAACGACAAATCCCAAAGAAGGTAGAGGATCGCCTCCACCACCTGCTCGCTCCACGCGGTGCGTTTGTAGGGGGTGAGGAAAGCAATATCGACATCGCTTTGCGGGGCCATTTCCCCGCGCCCATAGCCGCCGACCGCCAGCAGGGCGAGCCGTTCGCCGCTGGAGCGATTGCCGCCGGGATAGCGATATTGCACCACATAATCATGGATTAAGCGAATGATCTGATCGGTTAGAAACGCCTGCTCCTCCGATGCGCGATTGCCTGCACTGGGGCGCTCCATCAACCGGCGCGCGATTTCGGCACGGCCGTCCGCCAGCGCCGTTTGCAGCAGCGCGAGGATGGGCGCACGCGATGCCT
>JBGSOJ010000026.1:0-8845 GCA_041739175.1 Sphingomonadaceae bacterium | reverse complement strand
TGACGCTGTCGAGCCAGCGGCCCGTCAGCAGGAAAAACAGGAGCATCACGACGCCGTCGAAATAGGCGTGCTGTGCGCCAATTGCGGTCTCATAAAGGCTAAGCGCGGTGGTTATCACCACGCCAATGGAAATCGGCACATCCATGTTGGTCGTGCGCACCCGAAGCGCGCGCCATGCCGAGGCGAAGAACGGCCTTCCGGCATAGGCCACCGTCGGCAAAGCAATCAGTGCGCTGAGCCAATGGAACAAGTCCTTCGTCACGCCGCCCGCGCCCGACCAGACCGATACCGACAAGAGCATGATGTTCATCATCGCAAAGCCCGACACGCCCACGGCGCGCAGCAGGAACGCGCTGTCCTCCCGCCCCGCCGTTAGGTCGTTCGGGCCGCTGCCAATCGGGTGCGCCTCAAAACCCAAAACCGCAAACGCGCCGACCAGATCGGGCAGATGCGCGTCGGGGGCGTGGCTGAGTTTCACGCGCTTGGCGGTGAAATTCACCCGTGCGGCGGCAATCGCGGGGTCGAGCACCAATCCGTTTTCCAGCTTCGATATGCACCCCGCGCAGCGGATGTCGGGGACGGAAAAGTCCGTCTCGACCAATGCTTCTAAAGCCACGGATTGCGCGGGGGCGTTCATCGCACTTCTTGCTTAAACCGGGCGATGTCGGCGCGTTGGCGGACGGAGAGCATGACTTGCCACCGGCCCGCCGGGATCGCTTGTTTGGAACGGACGACGCCCGCCTCATAGGTCACAAAATCGAGCGTCACCGCGGGCCGTCGGCCCAAGGGATGGCTTGCCTCTCCGGTGGCGGCGAGGCCCGACAAAGGCGCGCCATCCTTGGACAGGCGCACCAAAACATGGCGGGTGTCGTCCAACGTGATCGTCTCCTCCCAGCCCAAGGCCGCCTGCGCATCGGCCTGTTTCAGCCAGTCGTTGTAATGCTGTCCCGCGACATAGCTGTTTTCCACCACCACCCCGCCAAAGGTGCTGCGCGCCAGGCTGGCCATATAAAAATTGACCGCGATAATGACCCCGTAAAAGGCCACAAAAATCGCCAGCATGTGCCATCCGGTAAAGGGTTTCTTCGGCTTTTTCGCGGGCGTAAGGGCGGGATTGGTGGTCATTCAGCGATCCTATTGCGGCGCGCGTTCGAAGACGACGTCTTCGCTATCGCTGGTTTGCGGGTCATCGTCGGCGACAATGCGGATGTTGAAATCATCGCGCTGCTCGCCCTCGCCCGGAGCAGCGACGAAGAGTTTCAGCCGCGTAACATTGTCGGGCGTAAGCGCGACTTTCATTGTCGTCGCGGCATCCTCACGGTCGCCTTCGTTGGTCCAGATGACGGCATTATCAAGGCCATCGACCGACAAGGTCACACTGCGCGGGCGCTGCTCCATATTGCGGATGTTGATGTTGTAATTGTTGCGCACGGCACCGTCGGACAATTGCACAAAGACCGGATTGCGATCATGCTGCGCCGAAATGTCGAGCCGGGAGCGCTGCCCCAAAGAAAACAGCATCGCAAGGCCAATCGCCGACCAAATGCCGAAATAGACCATCGTGCGCGGACGCAAGAGGGTTTGCAGAATCGGCTTGTCCGCGCCGCCCTTCTTCTCGCTTTCGGCATCGACGAGCGTGCAATAATCGATCAACCCGCGCGGGCGGCCGACTTGCTTCATCACGCTATCGCACGCATCAATGCAAAGCGCGCAGGTGATGCAGCCAATTTGCGGCCCCTCACGAATGTCGATCCCCGTGGGGCAGACGGCAACGCACAGGTTGCAATCGATGCAATCGCCGACGGCGCCGGGATGCGCCATTGCCTTCTTCGTCGAACCGCGTGGCTCCCCGCGCCAGTCCTTATAGGTGACCATCAGGGAGTTTTCGTCCATCATCGCGGTTTGGATGCGTGGCCATGGGCACATATAAATGCACACTTGTTCGCGCATGAACCCGCCCAGAATGAAGGTCGTCATCGTCAGCACAAACACGGTGCCATAGGCCACAAAGGCGGCTTGGCCGGTCCAAAAATCGACCACAAGCGTCGGCGCATCGGCAAAATACATAATCCACGCGCCGCCGGTCCAGAACGCGATGGTGAGGTAAATGCCATACTTCAACGCGCGCTTGCCGATTTTTTCAGGCGTCCATTTGGCTCCGGCGAGCCGCGCCTGCGCATTGCGGTCGCCATCGATTAAGCGGTCGACATGCTGGAAAAGGTCCGTCCACACCGTCTGCGGGCAGGCATAGCCACACCACGCGCGGCCCACGGCGGAGGTAATGAGGAAAAGGCCAATCCCCGCCATGATCAACATTCCGGCGACATAATAAAACTCATGCGGCCAGATTTCGACATTGAACATATAAAAGCGGCGGTTGGCCAGATCGATCAGCACCGCTTGATCGGGCGCATATTCCCCCCGGTCCCACCGAATCCACGGCGTGACATAATAGACCAATAGGGCCACAATCATCACCAGCCATTTGAAGCGGCGATAATTGCCGTCCACTGCCTTGGGATAGACGCCCTTTCGGGCGGCATAGAGCTTCGGCTTATTGGGACCGGTCAGGTCTTGCGGGTCGGACATGGGAGAAGGGGCCTTTTTGCGTTTGGCTTATTGCGCAGGAGCGGTCGCCGCCGCCGGAACAGCGGCAACAGGAGCGACTGGGGGAGCGGCAACCGGTGCCTTTTCCCCGCCACCCAGCGAATAGACATAGGCCGCCAGCATTTTGATGGTGACATCGTCCAATATCCCGCTCCATGCGGGCATCACGCCATAGCGCGCCTTGTTAATCGTGGTCGTCACGCTGCCGCGATCGCCGCCGTAGAGCCAGATGCCATCGGTCAGGTTCGGCGCGCCAAATTAGCGCAGCCCCTTGCCATCCGCGCCGTGGCAGGAGGCGCAGTTGTTGGCGAACAATTCGGCCCCTTGTGCGGTTGCCACGGCCTTTTCCTTACCCGACAGGCTGTGCACATAGGTCACCAGAGTGTTGATTTCCGCCGGTTGCAAAATCCCCTCAAACGCGGGCATTTGGCTCATCCTTGTGGCATCGTTATTGGGTTGGCGGATGCCGTGCTGCAATGTGACATAGAGCGAATTAATGTCGCCGCCCCAAAGCCAGTCATCATCGTTCAAATTGGGATAGCCTTTTGATCCCGCCGCGCCGCTGCCGTGGCATTGGACGCAGTTGACTTTGAACGCCGCGCTACCGCCGCGCACCGCCTGTTGGAACAATTTTTCATCGGCAACCAATTGCTCAACACTAACCGCGGCAATCGCGTTGCGCACGGGCGCGCGTTCGGCGTCGGCGGCGGCGAGTTCCGCCTTTAAATCGCCCCGGCTGGACCAGCCAAGCACGCCTGATGTCGCGCTGTTTAGCAATGGCCAGGCGGGATAGAGCACGGTGTACACGACTGCCCAGGCAATGCAGAGATACAAGGTCCACAGCCACCATCGGGGCAGGGGATTGTTCAATTCTTCAATACCGTCCCATTCATGGCCCACGGTTTGCACGCCGGTGGCCTCATCTATGCGTTGTTTTTTAGACATGGTCGTCATCCTTGAAAATCAGATTGGCGGCATCCTCATGGTGTTGCCGCGCGCCCTTGCGAAAGGGCCAAAGGACCAGCACCGCGAACAGCACAAACATGAACAATAGCCCCCAGCTATCGGCAAAATGGCGCAGCGCTTCGTAGCTTAAATCCGCGGTCATCGTTTTGCCGCCGGAACGGTACCCGCCGCGGTAACCGCGGGCGCATTGGGCACTTCTTGTGCCGATGCTTTGCCGCGATCAACCAAAGTGCCAATCATTTGCAGATAGGCAATCAGGGCGTCCATTTCGGTAACCCGCGTTGGATCGCCGTCATAGTCGCGGATTTGCGCCTTGGGATAACGCGTGGCCAAATCGCCGGCGTCGGCATTGGGGTCTGCCTGCGCCATCAAATCGGCATTTGCGGCATCAATGCTGGCCTGCGAATAGGGCACGCCCAGCCGCGACAAAGCGGTCAAATCATTGCTCATATCCCCCGTTTTCAGGTCGCGTTCGGCCAGAAAGGCGTAGGGCGGCATGATCGATTCGGGCACGACGGCGCGCGGATCTTTCAAATGCTGTTGATGCCAGTCATCCGAATATTTGCCGCCCACGCGTGCCAAGTCCGGGCCGGTGCGTTTCGATCCCCATTGGAACGGATGGTCATACATCGATTCCGCCGCGATCGAATAGGGGCCGTACCGTTCCACTTCATCGCGGAACGGGCGCACCATCTGGCTGTGGCAGAGATAGCATCCCTCCCGCATGTAGATATTGCGTCCGGACAGCTCCAGCGGGGTGTAGGGACGCATCCCGTCCACCTTTTCCACGGTGTTATCGATCCAGAATAAAGGAGCGATTTCCACAATCCCGCCAATGACCACCGCGACCAGCGCGGCGACACTAAGCAAGGTAATATTGCGTTCCAACTTGCCGTGGCTGAACCGGCCCTCTTTGGGCGCGGCGGGTGACGAAGCCACAGGCTGCGCGGTTTGAGTGATATCGGCCATCTCTTTGGCTCCTTATTCTGCAGGTTGCGCGGCGGGCTGGCCGCCAAGCGGGGCGCGGGGCGCGGGACGATCGGCCTCGGCGTTATAGGGCGTCTCGGTCATCGGTGCTTCGTCGCGGACCTTGCCTTGCAGGGTCAGGACCGTGTTGTAGAGCATGACAAGGAACCCAGCGAGATACAGCAACCCGCCCGTTGCGCGGATAATGTAATAGGGATGCATCGCCGCCACCGTCTCCGCGAAGGAATAGACCAGATACCCGTCGGCCCCATATTCGCGCCACATCAGCGCCTGCATAATCCCCGACACCCACATCGAAGAGGCATAGAGCACGATCCCGGCGCTGGCGAACCAGAAGTGCCAGTTAATCATGCGCAGCGAATACATCCGCTTTTGCCCCCACAAACGCGGGATGAGGTAATAGAGGCTGGCAAAAGTAATCATGCCATTCCACCCCAATGCGCCGCTGTGCACATGGCCGATTGTCCAATCGGTATAATGCGACATCGAGTTGACCCATTTGATCGACATCATCGGGCCTTCAAAAGTGCTCATGCCGTAGAAGGCCAGCGCCATGACCATCATGCGGATGATGGGATCGGTACGGATTTTCTCCCATGCGCCGTTCAGCGTCATCAGGCCGTTGATCATCCCGCCCCAACTGGGCATCCACAATACGATGGAGAACACCATGCCAAGCGTCTGCGCCCAATCGGGCAACGCGGTGTAATGCAAATGGTGCGGCCCCGCCCAGATATAGACGAAAATCAGCGACCAGAAGTGGACGATCGACAACCGGTACGAATACACCGGACGCTCGGCCTGTTTCGGCACGAAATAATACATCATCGCCAGGAAGCCAGCGGTCAGGAAGAAACCCACCGCATTATGCCCATACCACCATTGCGTCAGCGCATCTTGCACGCCGGCAAACGCCGCATAGCTTTTCGAGCCAAAAATGCTGGCCGGCATCGACAGATTGTTGACCAAATGCAGCATCGCCACGGTGATGATGAACGACAGATAGAACCAGTTGGCGACATAAATGTGCGGCTCTTTCCGCTTTACGATCGTGCCTACAAACACCGCCAGATAGCTGACCCAGACAATGGTGAGCCACAAATCGACATACCATTCAGGCTCCGCATATTCGCGTGCCTCGGTTACGCCCATCAGATAGCCGGTCGCGGCCAGCACGATGAACAATTGGTATCCCCAAAAAACGAATCGGGCGAGGCTGGGGAAGGCCAACCTCGCCCGACAGGTGCGCTGCACCACATAGAAACTCGTCGCGATTAACGCATTGCCCCCAAAAGCGAAAATCACCGCCGATGTGTGGAGCGGGCGCAGCCGTCCGAATGTGGTGTATTCGGTTGGGAAGTTGAGCAATGGGAAGGCAAGTTGCAACGCAATGAACAGGCCCGCAGCCAATCCGGCGGTTCCCCAGAACAAAGTCGCAATCGCACCCCAGCGCACGGGGTCGTCGTCATACGCGCCCTCATCCGCCGGTGCCCCCAAAATGCCGCGCCCCAGCGCCGCATAGTCGGTCTTGGTCAGTGTGACATACAGCGCAATCAGCGCCGCCGCCATCATAATGCCCATGTGAACGGCAAAGGCCGAATCAACCGCCATTACCATAAAAATAAAGGCCAAAAACGCCAGCACGAGCCAGCCTCCGGCCCTGAAAATCAGTCTTTCCATGATTATTTCCCCGTTTCAATGCGGCACCTTCCACCGCATGGAATGTGATTGTCATGCCCATGCGTGCGGACAAAAACATTGACGAAGGTCAAGAAACAGGGCGGCCCGCTATAATTCGGACGCATTTGCCATAGCGTGGCCTAAGGGCTTTAGCCCGCAAGTTGCTCCATCGACGGGCGATCAACAATGATCACTTCACGGCGGGAGGGTAAGTCAATCAGGCCATCGGCCTTCATTCGGGTGAGTTGCCGGCTGGTCGTCTCAATGGTCAGACCCAAAATATCGGCAATCTGTTGCCGCCCAAAGGGCAGCAGAAAGCGGTGGTTGGGGCCGTGATATTCGCATCCCTGTCCGGCCATCCGCTCCGATATTTCCAGCAGGAAAGACGCCACGCGCTCCTCCGCTGTTTTGCGGCCAAGCAACATCATCCAGTGCCGCGCGCGGTCAAGCTCATCCAAGGTGCGACGCAGCAACTTGTTCTGCAATTCGGGATGATGCCCGGCAAATTCGTCGAACGCCGACCGGTTGAACACGCACACCTCGGCATCGCTCATTGCGGTGACGCTATACGGGCTTTCCTTGCCAAAGGGGCGGCCGATAAAGTCGGAGGGAAAGACCACGCCGACAATTTGCTCACGCCCGTCCTCGGTCGAGACACCCAGTTTCAGCACGCCCTCAATTACATTGGCGACCACGGGGGCGTCATCCCCCTCCCACAAAAGCGTCTGCCCCGCGCGCACTTTTTGTGACCGGCCGATTTTGCCCAACGCCGCCAGCTCCACCGGATTCAATCCGGCACAAATAGCGCGATTGCGAACTGTACAGAGCGAGCAGTCAGTCATAAAGAGCGCCTATTCCAATTATCCACCGTTGCATAGCAAATTATGCCCAATTTTGATTCACATCATTGCCGTCACGGCAATCATGTTCTAAAATAATATTTAGTAAAAATACGAATTGATGAGAAATTTGTAAATACGCGTACCGGCATATACTAAAGCAACCGCGTCACCAAGTCCTGCGGTCGGCACAGCGCCACGCCTTTGTCGGTTTCAACAAAGGGGCGGTTGACCAAGGCACTGTCCGCGACCATTGCGTCCAATATTGTGTCATCGCCCACGCCATCGGCGGTAAGGCCCAATTCCTCCGCATCGGTGCCGCGCACGCGTAAGGCATCCTTTGCCGTCATCCCCGCATCGCGGAAAAGCTGCTCCAGTTTCGCGCGGGTGAAGGGGGTTTTGAGATATTCGATAACCTCCACCTCCACGCCTGGCGTTTCCTGCAAAATCGCCAAAGTTTTGCGCGATGTGCCGCAATTGGGGTTGTGCCAGATGGTGGCTTTCATATGCTATTCTCCTGTCAAAGCGGCCTTGTGCCGCCGTGCGTTTTCGACATAATGCGCAACGCCCATGCGCATATCGGCAATCGCGGCATCGGGCAGGTCGCGCATGAAAGCCGCGGGCCGCCCGCCCCACAATTGCCTTGCGCCTATGCGCTTATTCGGCGTGAGCAATGCGCCAGCAGCCAGCATTCCATCCCCCTCTATCACGCATCCGTTCATCACGGTGCATGATAGTCCCACAAACGCGCGATCCTCAAGCATGCAGCCATGGAGCATGACCATATGGCCGATAAGGACATCATCGCCGATGATGGTGGGATAGCCATCGGGGTGGCGCGGGTCGGGGCTGTCACAATGGATGACGGTCCCATCCTGCACATTGGTCCGCGCACCAATGACGATGCGGTTGACATCGCCGCGAATGACGCAGTTATACCAGATGGAGGCATCCGCGCCGATCTCCACATCGCCAATAATCCGGCACCCCGGCGCGATAAACGCGCTGTCATGGATACGCGGCGTTTTGCCATTTAGGGTAAGGATGGTGGTTTGGGTCATAGGGTTGGTCCTGAATTCGACGGATGGAACGACATTTCACACGAAGGATACGAAGGAACGAAGGTCACGAAGAGTGTTGGAATTAACGCTGAGCAAAATTTTGTGGTCCATTGTAATTGTTTAATATCCGCTTGAGACCTTCTTTGAAGGTCTCATTAGAAAAATTCATCAACAGACCCAGGGGCATATCCAAAAATCGCAAGTAGGTTTGCACTTGTTTCATATGCACCGGTTGCAATCGTTCCACGGCTTTTAGTTCGATCAGCAATTTGCCTTCGACGATCAAATCGGCCTTAAAACCCTGATCAATAAAAATACCATCCAATTGAATGGGGATGGGCTTTTGCCGTTCCACGAATAATCCTCGCGAAGCGAGAACATGGGCCAAAATGGTCTCATAAGCCGATTCCAGCAGTCCAGGCCCAAGCGCGGTATGCACCCGCATCGCTGCATCCACCACTGCACCGCTCACCTCATTGGGATGCATGAAACAACTCCAGGAATTTACCGCGGAGGACGCAGAGGAACGCAGTGGTGGAAGAATTGCAGTCCTTGTTTCTGTCTCCCTCTGCGTACCTCCTCGTCCTCTGCGGTTAAAGAAGGCTTTGGACTTCGCTTTGTGTGGGGAGTGAGGGCTGGGCGCCCATGCGGGTTACAGAGACCGCGCCCACGGCGCTGGCGTAGCGGACCGCGGCGTCCATCGGC
>JBGSOJ010000022.1:0-1770 GCA_041739175.1 Sphingomonadaceae bacterium | reverse complement strand
GTGATGGCCGCGGGCGCCGACGACTGCGTCATCTATGGCCGCGCGCCGTTTGATAAAGAGCAAAGCAAAGCGCTCGCCGAAACATTCAAGGCGGCTGTCGGGCCAAAGGGCGCGGACGTTATCTACGACCCCGTCGGCGGCGATTATGCCGAACCGGCGTTGCGCGCGATTGCATGGGAGGGACGCTATTGCGTCGTTGGCTTCCCCGCTGGCATCCCGAAGTTGCCATTGAACCTGACCCTCCTCAAAAGCTGCGATGTGCGCGGCGTGTTTTGGGGCGCGTTCGTGGCGCAGTTTCCGGAAAAGAACGCCGTGCACATGCGGCACCTGTTCGACCTGTGGCAGGCGGGCAAGGTCAATCCGCGCATTGAAAAGGAATGGCCACTGGCCGACGCGGGCGCGGCGATCCAACATCTCGCCGACCGTAAGGCGATTGGAAAGATTGTGGTTCGCGTCGGCGCGGATTAAAGACCGGCGATGCTCCACATCGCGCTCCATTTTGTCGTTCCGCTCGCCGTCGCTTTGGCCTTTTATCGCGCACAGTGGCGGCTGGCATTTGCGGTGATGATGGCAACGATGGCGGTAGATTTAGACCATCTGCTGGCCACGCCAATATACGATCCGTTGCGCTGTTCGATCGGCTTTCACCCGCTGCACAAGCCGCCGGTGATTGTGCTCTACGCGATGCTGTTCATCGGCAGTTTTATTATCGGCGATGCGCAAAGGCCCGCGCGGTGGGGGCGGCGGATACTCTATGCGCGCTGGATTGGCGCGGGGCTGCTGATCCATATGGCGCTGGATGCGGCGGATTGCGCGGTTTAGAGGGGCAAAGTCGCGGCATTGCGCAACCCCTTGCATTTGCCCGCAACCCCCGCCATATGCGCGTTGGGAGTCGGGCGGACGATGCTGTCGCCAACTTGGTCAGGTCCTGACGGAAGCAGCCACAACGATTTTCGCGTCGGGTCGTCCGGCTCCTACTCTCCGTCCCGCTATTCGCCCCGCATCCGGCTCCGTGCTGAGGCTCTGCCTTCGGTCGCACCCATGCTGCCCGCGACCGCTTGCAGGCCAAAGGGCGGCATATTCCACGCAATCCCTTCATAGCGCCTTGCATCGATGCAATAGGTTTCGTGGAAAATCCCCACCGCCGGATTGTCCGCCACTTTCCGGTTGAAATTGCTCCACGCGGGCCAATGCAGCCCATCGCGCCGCGTGGCATAGGCCTCCAAAGCGTCGAAATCCCGCCAATATTGCAGGATAATAGGTTCGCGCAGCGACTTGCGCAGAAATTCGGTGTGCAGGCATCCCGCCTCTGGTCGGCTTTGCAACTCGATGAGCATCGGGACCATTCCGCGAATCACGGGCAACCACTTGTCGGGCCGGTGCAGCGCATTAATCCGCGCGCCGATCAGGAATAGCACAAACGGCCCCTCAAAAACCGGCGCTTTGCGGCCCGAAACAATCTTTGCCATGGCACCCCCCGAAAGCAAAATGCGCGCCGCTCGTGACAGATAATCGACAAGCGCGCGGCCATGGCCTATCTCTATCGGGTTATGTCCGAATCCGAAACGCCCGAATTAAGCCCAAGCGACACCAAATCGCACGACGACGCCCCGCCCTTTGATATGGGCATGGATTTGGGCCTAGGCCTCGACGAACCGCCGCAGCCGAAATCGGACACCGGCTCCGCCTATCGCGTCCTCGCCCGCAAATACCGGCCGCAGACGTTCGGCGAGCTGATCGGCCAGGATGCGATGGTGCAAACGCTGGGCA